>CASEEV010000052.1 GCA_949287065.1 uncultured Collinsella sp. | reverse complement strand
CGCTAACGTTTTGTCTTCCACGGGTGCGAGGTGAGATGCCAGCCGTTGCAGTAAGGGCACTTGTAGGTGCTCAGGCCCCGACGGCCGTGCTCGGCGCAGGCGGCTGCCGCGTCGAGGGCTTCGCCGCGCGTGGCGTAGCGGTTCTTAGAGGCGCAGGCTTTCTCGTAGCGCGCTTCCTCGCGGCGAGCGGCGAGGTCGTCTTGGCGGCGCTCTTCTCGGTCAAAGAGGTCGTCAAAGCCGCCGAGGTCCGCGGCAAACGCCTCGCGCTGCCGTGCCTTTGCCGATGGTTTTCTGCTCGCCATAAGTGCCTGCCCGTATGCCCGCGTTCTGTAGTCCGAACCGAGGCAGGTTCGGATACTGTTGCGTCTATTGTGCGGCTTGACTGCGAGAGGCTCGCTCTCAGGGAGCGCCTACATAAAAATGTCCGCAAAGCGGCATGGCGATGCGGTTGGCAAAAGGGGTCAGTTGGGTGCAGCGGACGTACGGGCGCTTAGCCGCGTGCCATAATGCAAGGGTTACGATAGGCGGGCCCGGACGCGCGGGCAGCGAGCAGTTGGGGTGAGCATGGACGGGCGGCGAGACGTGCGCATAACGGTGGAGCTTCTCGCGGGAGGCGACGAGGCTGCTGCCGCGGCCTTGGCAGAGCGGCTCGGCGCGGCGCTTTACGCCCCTGCTGGGGTGGGCAAGAAGCGCTGGGTTGCAGCTGCGGGGCCGGCCGATTCTGCCGGCGAGGCTTCCGGTCGGGATGATGCGGCTGAGCTGCTCGCCGTGCGGTTTAGTCCGGCGGGCGTAGCGTTGGCGGCGCGGGGCATGGAGCTTTCGGTCGACTTGGCCGACGAGCTGCCGCGCCTGCGGCAGGCAAACTTGGCGCGCGAGCTTCTCGTCAAGGCGGCGCGCGTCAAGGGGGCGGCTCCCGGCGAGCTCACGGCGGTCGATGCCACGGCGGGCCTTGGCGGCGACGCGTTGCTGCTCGCGGCGGCGGGGTTCACGGTGCAGCTCTTCGAGGCCAATCCGGTTATCGCGGCGCTGCTCGCCGATGCCTTGCGCCGCGCGGAGCAGGCGCCCGAGCTTGCCGACATTGTCTCGCGCATGCGTCTGGCGGCGGCGGACAGCGTGCATGAGCTTGCCCACCTGGGCTATCGCCCCGACGTGGTGTATCTCGATCCGATGTTTCCCGAGCGCCGCAAGAGCGCTGCGGTCAAGAAGCGCTTTCAGCTGCTGCACCTGCTCGAGCAGCCATGCGCCAACCCCGAGGAGCTGCTGCATGCGGCGCTTGCGGCGCGCCCGCGCAAGATCGTGGTCAAGCGGCCCGCAAAGGGAGAGCTTCTTGCAGGGGTCAAGCCGAGCTACTCGGTGGGCGGAAAGGCCGTGCGCTTTGACGTGATCGTCCCGCCGCAGGCGTAGGCGGGCGCCGGGCAGATTCGGTGGGCGCCGGGCGGACTCGCCTCCGGCTCCGCTCCGCTCGGCAATTATGGCCTGCAGGCCAAAAAACGCCGTTAACAGCGGATTTTGTCCTCCACGTCCGAGCTGGCAGAATGTTGTGTAGCCGCAGGTAGATGGCTATAGGGCGAACAAGCCAAAAAACGCCGTTAACAGCGTTGTTTGGCAGCTCGGGAAAGCCTCCAGGTGGCGGCGGCAAAGAACCAGGCAACGAGCGAGAACGCGCCGCCCACCAGTCCGACCTGAGCCATCCCGAGGCCCGAGACCACGGCGCCGCCCACGGCGGTTCCGAAGGCAATGCCCGTGTTGAAGGCCATGGGCTCAAGCGAGCTCGCAAGGGTGAGCGCCTTGAGGTGACGCCGCCGCGCCGTCTTCATAAAGAGCGACACGCAGGGCACCGACACGATGTACATGAGAAGTCCGAGCACCATGACCGGAACGAGCGCTTGCGGCATGGCGGGGCTTACCGTCCACAGCGCAAAGAGCGTTGCCGCGAGCGCGGGGAAGCTTGCCAGCAGGGTGCGCAGGCCAAAGCGCGCGTCCAGCCAGCCCGAGAGCAGATTGGAGAAGAAGCACATCACGCCGTAGGCCATGAGCACGCCGCTCGCCCCGAGGGCGTCCATGCCGAGGACCGTTTCGAGGTAGGGGGTCACGTACCCGTAGAACACGTAGACCGACCCCACGCCAAAGACGAAGATGCCGAAGCCGGTCAGGATCTGCGGCTCGCCGAGCAGCGCTGCCTGCTCGCGCATGGTGGCGGGCTCGTCGGTGGCGCCGGTGCGCGGCAAAAACGCCATGAGCGCGGCGCAGGATGCCACGGCGAGCACGAGCGAGCCGATCATGACGAGGTGCCAGTTGAGCGCATGGGCGACCATCTTGCCGACCGAGGTGATGATCACCATGGCAACCGAGAACGCCGCGTATACGAGCGAGATGACGATGGAGGTGCGCTCGGCCCCCACGAGCTCGGGGATGTAGGTCACGCCGACGGCGAGCAGCGCGCCCGATACCGCGCCGAGCATCACACGCGAGGCGAGAAGCACCTCGAAGCTGGGCGCGAACGCCATGGCGACGTTTGCTGCGCAGAACACGAGCGCATAGGTTACGAGCAGGGGGAAGCGCCTGAAGCGCCCGGTGGTGATGGCGAGCACAGGCGTGAGCACAGCGTAGGCGATCGAGAAGAAGCTGATGAGCTCGCCGACGCTTGTGAGGCTCACGCCGAACGCGTCGGCGAGCTCGCTTTCGATGCCGATGACCACGAACTCCGAGCAGCCGAGCGCAAAGCCGAGCAGCACGAGAAGCGCCACGCAGAGGCGCGCGCGGACGGGGGCTTGGGGCGTTGGGGCGGTAGGTGCCATGTGCTTCTCCAGATCGGGGCGTAGGTGTCCGCACCGTATTGTATCCTTGGCACAGGACGTAATCTGGCGGCAGCGGCGGGCTGCGGGGCCAAGAGCTCCGGACCTGCGCAACTCTCGAGAAAGGCTTTTGCCATGCACAAGCTCGGCATCTCGGTTTACCCTGAGCACTCCACGCCCGAGAAGGACCGCGCCTACCTTGAGCAGGCTGCGGCTCACGGCTTCTCGCGCATCTTTACCTGCCTGCTTTCGGTGAACAAGAGCCCCGAGGAGGCGGTCGAGGAGTTCTCGGCGTTTGTGGGCGCCGCTCACGACCTCGGCTTTGAGGTTGCCGCCGACACCAACCCCGCCGTATTCAGGCACCTGGGGGCAACTCCTGAGGACCTTTCGGTCTTCGAGCGCATGGGGCTCGACATCATCCGCTTGGACGGCAACTTTGGCGAGATGGGCGACCGCCTCATCACGCGCAACCCGCAGGGCATCAAGATCGAGTTCAACGCCAGCTCCGACGTAACGCTCGACCATCTCATCGCCCACGGCGCCGACCCGGCAAACATCGTGGTGTGCCACAACTTCTATCCCGAGCGCTACTCGGGCCTTTCGTGGGACGTGTTCAGCCGCTTCAACGAGAAGTGGCGCGCGCTCGGCCTGCGCACCGCTGCCTTCGTGAGCAGCAACAACGACCCGACGTTCGGGCCCTGGCCGGTGGCGGCGGGATTGCCCACGCTCGAGCAGCACCGCGGCTTGCCCGTTGACGTGCAGCTGCGCCACCTCATCGCAACCGAGATGATCGACGACATCATCGTGGGCAACGCGTTTGCGAGCGAGGACGAGCTTGCCTCTATGGCTGCGTGCGACCTTACCCGCACCACCGTAACCGTGCGGACCAGCCGCGAGCTCTGCGCCAACGAGCGCCTTGCGCTCACGGGCTTTGCCCATTGCGGCCGCGCCGACGCCTCGGCGTACTTCATCCGCTCCTCGTGGCCGCGCATGGCCTTCAAAGAGGCTGGCGCGGGCGACGCGGGCGCGGGCATGATGTCGGTCGAGGGGGCCCAGGTGGGTGCCGACAAGAGCATCCCCGCCGTGCCGTGCGAGAAGAGCTGTTTCACCCGTGGCGACGTGCTCGTGGTGAACGATAACCTCAAGCACTACCGCGGCGAGGTCGAGGTCGCGCTGTGCGACATCCCCAACGACGGCGAGCGCAACCTCGTGGGCCGCATTCCCGACGAGGAGCTCATGATTCTCGACTGCATGGAGCGCAACCCCGATCACTTCTTCGGGTTCATCGTTAAGTAAAAAGATACGCGTGCGGGCGCGGGGGGCTTAGCCTGGCTTCTTGCGCCCGCTTTCTCGCACGGCGCGCGAAGGGCAGGGCCCCTGCTCGCATATTGAGGCGGCGCCGAGGGCGCCAGGAGGTGTACATGGCAAGAGCAACCGACTTCAGTCGTCCAGCGCTCGTGAGCCGCAGGCGCTGGGGAGCTGTGCTGGCGGCGTTTGCCGCAGCTGCTGCCCTTGTGCTCGGGGGATGCGCGGAGGACGCGAGCAGGCCGGCGCCTGCGGCCGATGTGGCGGAGGCGCTCGAGCGCGTTGACGAGCCTGCAGTAGAAGTCGGCGACGGCGAGCCCGACTTTACCGAGGAGGAGATTTCGTACGCGCTCGAGAACGAGGGCTACGAGAACTACAGCGAGCTCGACGCCTTGGACCGCTGCGGGGAGGCGGAGGCATGCCTCGGCCCCGAGACCATGCCGCGTGAGGGCGAGGAGCGCGGCAATATCAGCTCCGTGCATCCGAGCGGCTGGCACTCGGTGCGCTACGGCTTTGTGGACGGCGAGAGCCTCTACAACCGCTCGCACCTCATCGCGTGGTCGCTCGCGGCAGAGAACGCCAACGAGGAGAACCTCGTAACCGGAACGCGCCATATGAACGCAGAGGGCATGCTGCCCTACGAGGAAGAGGTCGCCCGCTATATCGACGATACCGAGAACCACGTTCTGTACCGCGTGACGCCCATCTTCGAGGGCACCGAGCTCGTGTGCCGCGGTGTGCGCATCGAGGCATACTCGCTCGAGGACGACGGCCGCGGCATCATGATCGACGTGGTGTGCCCCAATGTGCAGCCGGGCGTGGCTATTGACTACGAGACCGGCGAGAGCTGGACCGAGGACGAGGCGCCCGCCGACGTTCTCGCCAACGCTCCGGGCGCTGGCTCTGCGTCTGCGGCCGATGGCGCTCCCGCCGGGCAGGAGAGCTCGCAGCAGGCAGACGACGAGGTCCGCGACTACGTGCTCAACACCAATTCGCGCAAGTTCCACGACCCCGGCTGTGCCTCGGTTGCCGACATGAGCTCGCGCAACCGCGAGGACGTGACCGCCTCGCGCGCCGATCTTATCGCCCAGGGCTACGACCCCTGCGGCTCCTGTCAACCGTAGCGCTCGCGCCAGCTGGCCGCTGTTTTCGCTTCTCCACAACCCACGCTAACGGAAGTGAATCCCATTTCACTTCCTTTATTCCGTCGTTAAGGAAGTGAAATCTGGTCCTGTGCTGCACCATCGGTTATGTTTATGTGAAAAACGCAGGGCAAACCGTAGCGCGAGTACGGAAGAGCAAGCAGGGTTTGCGGGCGCTTGAAAAAGCGAGGTTCCGCACGAACCCTGCAGCAAAGTAATACAAGCAGCGAGTGCGGAGGAGTAGGCAAGGGACGGGCGGTGCTTTGAAATGCGAGGTTCCGCATGAGCAGCAGATGCCGTTTCCGGCATCTGCGTCGTGAAGAGGATGTGCTTGAGTATTTCAAAGCACCGCCCGTCCCATGAGGGGAAAGAATCATCCGAAAGGAGCTCAATTTGGCGGAGTTCATTTTCCAGATGTACCAGGCGCGCAAAGCGCACGGCGACAAGGTCATTCTCGACGACGTGTCGCTCTCGTTTTATCCCGGCGCCAAGATCGGCGTCGTCGGCCCCAACGGCATGGGCAAGTCGACCCTGCTCAAGATCATGGCCGGCATCGAGGAAGTAGACAACGGCGAGGCGCGGCTTACCCCGGGCTACACGGTGGGCATCCTCCAGCAGGAGCCGCCGCTCGATGAGGACAAGACCGTGCGCGAAAACGTCGAGCAGGCCTATGGTGACCTTCTCGCCAAGATCGAGCGCTTTAACGAGGTCAGCAACGAGATGGCCAACCCCGACGCCGACTTTGACGCGCTGATGGACGAGATGGGCAAGCTGCAGGACGAGATCGACGCCGCCAACGGCTGGGACATCGACAGCCAGCTGTCGCAGGCGATGGACGCGCTGCAGTGCCCCGACCCCGACGCCCCGGTCAAGGTGCTCTCGGGCGGCGAGCGCAGGCGCGTGGCGCTATGCCGCCTGCTGCTTGAGGCGCCTGACCTGCTGCTCTTGGACGAGCCCACCAACCACCTCGACGCCGAGAGCGTCCTGTGGCTCGAGCAGTTCCTGCGCAACTACCAGGGCGCGGTTCTCGCCGTCACGCACGACCGCTACTTCCTCGACCACGTGGCCGAGTGGATCTGCGAGGTCGACCGCGGGCAGCTCTTCCCTTACAAGGGCAACTACTCCACCTACCTCGAGACCAAGGCCGCGCGTCTCGAGCGCCAGGGCCAGCGCGAGGCTCGCTTGGCCAAGCGCATCAAGTCTGAGCTCGAGTGGGTGCGTTCCAGCCCCAAGGCGCGCCAGGCAAAGAACAAGGCGCGTCTTGAGCGCTACGAGCAGATGGAGGCCGAGGCGCGCCAGTTTGCCAAGGTCGACTACACCGACATCCGCATTCCCGTTGGCCCGCGCCTCGGCGCCAAGGTCATCGAGGCCGAGCACCTGCACAAGGGCTTCGGCGACCGCGTGCTTATCAACGACCTGAGCTTCAGCCTGCCGCGCAACGGCATCGTGGGCGTGATCGGCCCCAACGGCGTGGGCAAAACGACGCTCTTCAAGACCATCGTGGGGCTCGAGCCTGTCGACGGCGGCACGCTCGAGATCGGCGAGTCGGTAAAGATCTCCTACGTCGACCAGAACCGCGCGGGTATCGATCCGGAGAAGACCGTGTGGGAAGTCGTCTCTGACGGCAACGACTTTATCCGCGTGGGCGAGACCGAGATCCCGAGCCGCGCTTATGTTGCGAGCTTCGGTTTCAAGGGATCTGACCAGCAGAAGCGCGCCGGCGTGCTCTCGGGCGGCGAGCGCAACCGCCTGAACCTCGCGCTTACCCTGAAGCAGGGCGGCAACCTGCTCCTGCTCGACGAGCCCACCAACGACCTCGACGTCGAGACACTCGAGAGCCTCGAGAACGCGCTTCTCGAGTTCCCCGGCTGCGCCGTGGTGGTGAGCCACGACCGCTGGTTCCTCGACCGCATTGCCACGCATATCCTCGCATGGGAGGGTACCGACGAGGACCCCGGCAACTGGTACTGGTACGAGGGCACCTTCGAGGGCTACGAGAAGAACAAGGTCCAGCGCCTGGGCGAGGAGGCGGCAAAGCCGCACCGCCTGCATCGCAAGCTTACCCGCGACTAGGGACGAGTCATGGGGCGCAGGTCAGACGAGAAGGCCGAAGGGCCCAAGTACGCGATGGTCAACGTGCGCATGACGCCGGCGGCCAGGGCGGCAGGAAACGCCGCCCTGGCCGCTGCGGGCATCACGCCCACCGAGGCCGTGCGCGCCCTGTGGGCTTTTGCGGCGCGGCACGCGAGCGAACCGGCGCGCGTGCGCGATCTGGTCGAAGCGCTCAAAGGCAAGGGCGCCGAGGCGGTTCTGAGCCAAGAGAAGCTCGAGCAGTTCGGCGCCTTCTGCGACGCGCATCTCTTTGAGGCCGAGCTCGCGCGCATGGGGCTTCCGTGGGATGCCGACAGGGTGGAGGCTCTCGAAGGCATGGACGGTTTTGCCGACGGTGCTTTGCCCGCCGAGACCTCCGGGGATGCGGGCCGACCTTCTCGCCCCTAACCTGCCTGACGTGCGCTTCTCCGCCGCATCTGGCTGCATGAACCACAAGAATACGCACCGCTCCATGGCTGCGGGCCCAAAAGGGCCGGTACCTGCGGTGCGGTGCGTATTCTTGTGGCGGCGAGGCGGCCTGCGCAATGTGCGGGCGCCTCGCCGCGCAGGGGATTTGACATGCCTGCGAGGGCCTGAGCGCGCTTATCCGAGGACGCGCTGGGGGTCGAGCCATGCGGGCATGTCGGGGCTCACCACGCGGGCGCACGCATAGGCGCGGGGCAGCGAGACGATGCTTGCCGCCTGGTGCGCGCCCGAGGGCATGCGGTCGAGAACCACGGCGCAGTCGGTGGCGCGGTCGTCGACGAGGCTCATGGGCAGCAGGAGCTTGAGCTTCTCGGCGCGCGGATCGTAGACGGGTGCCGCCGTGCGGTAGCTGCGCTGGCAGCGGCGCACGGCGAGCTCGATGGCGTCGTCGAGTGTCCGGCACATACGACGGCGCAGAGCCGCGTCCGCGTCGATGGCGCGTGCGAGACGGCGCAGCGCCTCGGCGCGCTCGAGCGGCTGCGCCGACGCATCCGTTGCCTGACGGAGAAGCTCCTCGGTGGCGCCGGAGCCGTCGAGATGCTCGTGCAGAAAGCCTTGGGGCAGGCGTTCGAGGCAAGGGCCGAGCAGTGCGCGGTAATCGGGAACGACGAGCGCGTCGGCGCCGGGAACGATCTCGTCGAGCGAGGTCAGGTAGCTTGCCGGGCGCGGTGCGCTGCCGAACTCGGCTATGATGCGCTGTCCGAGCTCGCCCGAGCCCGCCACGGCAAAGCCTGCGAAGCGCCAGGGGATATCGGCCCCCGAGGGCTCGAAGCAGGCGCAGATGTCCTCGTACGTTGCGTTCCACAGGCCGGTGTTGAACACGGCGAGCGAACCATCCTGGCTTACGAGCACGCCGCCTGTGGCCGAAAGGCGCGCAAACGTGACGGCAAGGTACTCGCGCAAAATGCCGTAGCGCCCGCCGCCGAGCGCGTCGGTGCTCCAGCGCTCGGCGCCTGCCGTGCGCGCGAGCTCGCCGAGCAGCGCGTCCCAGCTGCCGATAAGGGCAAACTGCGCGAAGGCGCGCATGGGGCTGTAGCCGTCGCCGAGGGTGCCGGCGCGGCGGTCCTGCGCACCGAGGTCGGCCCAGGCGCCCTCGTCCTCACGCGGCAGCCCGTCGAGCCCCACGGCCTCGTGGGCAGACCCCGTGCCGTCGTCGCCGTCTACGAGCGCGATTTCCCAGCGCGCGCCCGACCCGGGGCGGCCGGACCGCTTCATGGTCACCTCGACGGGAGCGGAGCCGTCCTCGCGCAAAAAGCGCAAGGGAAAGGTCACGCGGTTGCGGCCGCCTTGGAGCGTCCCGGTGGATCGGGCAACGCGCCAGTCCTCGTCGAGAAGCGCCATGAGGTCGATCTGCACGGGCAGGATGCGCATGAGCAGGCCGAGCGCGGACTGACGGCAGTGGACGTCCTGCGAGATCGAGGCGGGGTAGTCGTAGCGGCGCGCGGATCCGGCGGATGCGTAGCCAGCCGCGGGCGCGGCGTGCTCGGCAACGGGAGCGGCGGGTCGCGTTTCGGGTGCGACGGGCACGGGCTCGCTGCGGGGCTCCGGCTCCTCGGCGGCAGGTTCGTCGTCGGGGACGTAGGTGATGGTGAGCGAGATGCGGTCGCGGGGCTCCGGAGCTGCCGGGGCGTCTGCGCGCCCTGCTGCTTCGGCGGGCTCTGCAGAGGCTGCCGGCGCGGCGGCGGGAGCCTCTTCGTCGTCGGCGCCTGCGTTGTCGTCGGAGGCGCCGACCGGAGCTTTCTCGAGAGCAGGCGCAGCTGCGGCTGTCGGGGCAGGAACGGGGGCGCCCTCAGAGGCGCGCGCCTTCTGCGCGGCGCTGTTCTCGGCGGCCTGCGCGGCAGCAGTTGCCGCCTCTGCTATGGGCGCGGCAGTCTCGGTGCTTGCCGAGTCGCTGCTGCCTGCTTCGGTCGTATCTGCCGTATTGCGCGCAGGGGCGATGCTGCCCGCATCGCCGGGCTCGGGCGCCTCTGCGGCTGCAGCGGGAGTCTCTGCGGCCTTCTTCTTGGGCTTGCGCTCGCGCTTGCGGCGCGGCTTCACCGGCTTGACGGCCTTCTTCTGGCGCTTCCAGGGCTTTCCCGAGGCAGCTGCCTTGCCCGCCGCCTTCTCGGCTTTGGCGAGAAGCGCATCCCACTCGGGCTGCTGGCGCACGATCACGTACACGCGGCCGCCCTTGAAGATCTTGAGCTCGATGAAGGAATCGAGAAGCTCGAGCGCGGCGCGCACCGACTCGGCGCCCAGGTCGGCCGCCTCGATGCCGTCTTGGGCAAGCGCCTCCTCCACGTGGGGAAGCAGGGTCTGCTTGCCCACGCCGATCGTCTCCGACAACAGTTGGTACAGGTAGAGCTGGTTGTTCAGCGTAAGCGGTGTCTGCATGGCACGTCCTATCATGAGAAGAACAGGCAGCAGCCGGATGAGCCGGCCGCTGCCCGCAGGTTTTCTCTATCAGCTTAGCACGCCGCGTGCGCCTTGGGCGCCTGGCGCCTGCCGGACGGCTCTGCGCACGGCGGAGCGGTTCTCGCCCTAGGCTTAGCGCCACCCGAGCACGCGCTCGCGCATGCCCTCGACGTCGAGCACGCCGTGGGCAAAGCCCTTGCGCACGAGCTCTTCGGGCAGCAGGCCGTCGTACTTCTCGAAGAGGGGCACCTCGCCGGGGTACACGAGCTCGATGGGATCGAAGTCGCGCGAGGCCTCTTGCTGCACGACCTCGATGAAGCGCTCTCTGCTCGCGTCCATGAGGAAGGTCATGAAGTAGGGGCGCGAGGAGTCGAGTCCGCGCAGGTTGAGCGCCGGGGCGCACTTGATCTTGAGTAGCCGTTCGAGCGCGAGAAACGCGTACGTGCCGAGCCAGGGCACCAGGCAGTACATGTTGCCGCCGAGGTTGATGAGCGGGGCTGTCGTGAGGTGCGCGACGCGCGCCGCGTGCCGGGCCTGCGCCAGGCGAGCGCGGGCGTGCGTGCGCAGATACGGGTACACGGCGTCCTCGATGAGAACGTCGCGCATGCGCTCCAGGATGCGCGTGTTCACATCGCCCGCTACCTCGCCGAAGTACGCGGGGACCTTGCCTTTGACCTGGGTGGCGTAGACGATGTGGCGCTTGTGGTCGAGCTCCTCGACCACCCATACGTGCCCGGCGATGGCGATCTTCTCGCCCGGAGGCGGCGGCTGCACGAGCGTGCCGACCTCTTGCGACTCGCTGCGCACCGTGTACTCCTCGTTCTCCTGAAACACCGCGTAGAACTTGAACGAGTTGGCGACGCGCTCGCCGGCAAGGCCCACGATGAGGCTGCCGGTCTCGGTCTGCTCGATGTGGTCGGTTTTGACGAGGTGGCGCAGGAGCACGCGGAAGTCGTTTTGGGTCACGCGTTGGAAGTAGGTGAGCGTGAGCACGCGGCTTGCGAGCTGGGCCGGGGTGAGCTCGCCCTCGGAGGCGAGGGTGGCGATCGTTTGGTGGTACAGCAGGCTGTAGGGAAGGCGGTCGAGGCGCGGCGGCTCCACCCACTTCTTCTGACGGTACAGCTCGACGAGGGCGATGCCCTGCAAAAGCTTCCAGGGAACGGTCTCGGGAAGCAGCGAGCGCGGCTCGGGTTGCTCCTCGCGCATGACGAACCACATCTCTGGCGGGGTGCCGCGTCTGCCGGTGCGTCCCATGCGTTGGAGAAACGCCGAGACCGTGAACGGCGCGTCGATTTGGAAGGCGCGCTCGAGCCGGCCGACGTCGATGCCCAGCTCGAGCGTGGCGGTGGCGATGGTGGTGAGGTCACACGCGTCGTCGCGCATGAGCTCCTCGGCGCTCTCGCGATAGCTTGCCGAGAGGTTGCCGTGGTGGATGAGGAACCGGTCGGGCTCGTGACGCGCCTCGCAGTAGCTGCGCAGCGTGGTGCACACGGCCTCGGCCTCCTCGCGCGAGTTGGAGAAGACCAGGCACTTGCGCCCGCGCGTGTGCTCAAAGACGTACGCCATGCCCGGGTCGGCGTTTACGGGGGCGGCGTCGGTTGGCTGCTCGCCCGCGGGTTGCTCGACCGATACGTCGGGCTCGAGCGGGGAGGCGTCGTGAGGAACAACACCTGATGCCGCACCAGGATGGGGCGCTGCAGGGCGATGGGATACTGCCGGAGCGGGCAGGACCTTGTCGCGCTGGGCCGCAACGGGACCAGCGGCGCTTACGCGCTCGATCTGAACCACCTCGGCCGGAATGGGGGCACTTGTTGCAGGGGCAGCCGCAGCTCCGCCGCCCGTGCTCCAGCCGGGCAGCTCGTCTGCCTGCGGGCCGGTGATGTAGAAATGCTCCATAGAGATGCGCCACGTGCGCGGCGGCTCTTTGATCTGGGGGATAACGCAGCCGCGGCCGGTGCCTTGCGAGAGGAAGGCGCCTACGGCGCGCGGGTCGCCGATGGTTGCCGACAGGCCGATGCGGCGCGGGTTGACCTGCGCCATGCGCCCGAGGCGCTCGATGAGGCACAACGTCTGCCCGCCGCGGTCTCCGCGCAGAAGCGAGTGCACCTCGTCGATTACGATGTAGCGCAGATCGCAGAACAGCCTCGACACGGCGGCATGGCGGTGCAGGAGCATGGCCTCGAGCGACTCGGGCGTGATCTGGAGCACGCCCGAGGGCCTTTTAAGCATCTTTGCCTTGTGCGACTGCGAGACGTCACCGTGCCAGTGCCAGACCGGGATCTCGGCTTCGGCGCAGAGGTCCTCGAGGCGATAGAACTGGTCGTTGATGAGCGCCTTGGTGGGGCCGATGTAGATGGCGCCGACCGAGGCGGGCGGGTTCTCCCAGAACTCGGAGAGGATCGGGAAGAACGCGGCCTCGGTTTTGCCTGAGGCGGTCTGCGCGGTGAGCAGGAGGTTCTCGTCGGTGTTGAAGATGGCGTCGGCGGCGGCAACCTGGATGCCGCGGAGCGACTCCCACTCATGGCTGTAGATAAAGTCCTGCACAAAGGGCGCAAACCGGTCGAACACGCTCATGCGCGCACCTCCCCGGCGGCATCGTGCGGCGGGGCGGCATCGCGCCTCTCGAGCTCCGTCACGCGGCTTTGAGCCTGGGCGAGCTTGCTCGAGAGCTCGGCGTGCTTGAGCTCGTGAAGCAGCAGCGCCCTTTCGAGCTTGACCTGCCGCTCTGCCTGAGCGCTCGCCTCGCGCAAGGTCCGAAGCAGCCACCAGATGAGCGCGACGCAGTCGACGGCTACGACGAAGCTCAAGGAGAAGTACATGCCCCAATAGTCGAAGGGCGGCAGCCATGCGCCGACGAGGAGCGTGACGACGAGCATCATGAGGAGCGCCGTCATGCGCCGCCACGTGGCGCCGGTGATCTGCGAGGCAAAGGCCCGCTTGACCGAGCGCATGATGGACGTCATGACGGCAAAGAAGGCGGCGTTGGTGAGGGCGAGCACCGCGAGCCGCGGCGGGTAGTACATCTGGCCGTCGTTCTGGTCGAAGCCCAGAAGGTAGGAGACGTTTGACGAGGTGAAGGTCACGAGAAAGCCGTAGAGCATGACGAGCGAGAAGACGAACGCCTTATGCGACGCCTCGGCGCGCACAACGCGGACGTAGAGCGTGAAGAGCGCCGCCACCGTGACGAGAAAGACGAGGTTCTGCAGGAGGCTGCGCGCGCCTGCCACCGCGCTCTGCGGCGCGAAGTGCGCGCACGCCGCTATGAGCAAAAAGGGCGCGAGCCCGGCAACGACGATCGCGCCTGCCGCGAGCCATGCCCGCTTCGTGCTCACGCGAAACCTCCCGTCAAACGGCAGGAGGCACAGGATGGCGGCGGGGGCGATCTGCACGATGAAGCCGACGATGTTGCGGACGATGATCTCTGCCATGGCGGGTGCGCCTAGATCGTGAACTCGGCGAAGGGCGCCGCGACGTCGTCCGGGTCCTGCGCCGCTCCGGGCAGGGAGGCGCCTGCCGGGGGCTGGGCGTAGGCGAAGCTCTCGGAGTGCAAAAGGTCGGCCACTGACACGCCGGGGTTTTGGCAGACGATGTCGAGCAGCTCGATGAAGTCGCGGATCACCTCGCGCGGGGTCAGGTGCGTGTCGGCCCCCACGCGGCCGAACTCGATCTGCAGAAACTCCACCAGGTCGTCCTCGGTGAGCGTGGGCGCGTAGCCAAAGTAGCCGGCATGGATGTTCTGGAGCTTCTCGATCAGCACGAGAAGCTCCTCGTAGGTGAGCGGCACGAGTTTGATGACGGGCGCGAGCATGTCTTTGAGGTCGTCGCGCGCAAAGCGCCCGTGGGTGAGGCGGCTGCGGAGCGCCTCGTAGGAGAAGACGCCGCGGCGACGGTCCTCGATGGACTGGGGCGTGCCGCCCATGATGATGCCGAGGTAGCGCGCCTTGCCCTGAAGGGTGTCGTTGTACATGGTGAGGATCTTCTCGTAGTTGTACTGGCGCGTAACGGCGTTGGGGATCTTGTAGAGGTTCACGAGCTCGTCGATAAGCACGATGAGCCCCTTGTAGCCCGCGCCCTTGAGGAACGTGGCGAAGAGTTTGACGTACTCGTACCAGTCGTCGTCGGTGATGCAGATGTTGACGCCGAGCTCCTGACGGGCCTCGGTGCGGTTGCGGTACTCGCCGCGGAACCACTTGACCACGAAGCCCTTGGTGGTCTCGTCGCCCTCGGCGTAGCTTCGGTAGTACAGCGTGAGCAGCCGCGCAAAGTCAAAGCCGTGGACCATCTCTTCGAGCGACCCGATAACGGTGTAGATGCGCTGCTCCACGGCGGCCGAGAAGCGCTCGTCCGACGGGTCGAGGCCCTCCTCCGATGCGACGGCCGCCTGGATGTTGGAGATCCACCGGTCGAGGATGAGCGTGAGCGCGCCGCCCTCGGGGCGGGTCTTAGTGGAGAGGTTGCGGATGAGCTCGCGGTACGTGGCGAGACCCTGTCCTTTGGTGCCCTGCAGGCGCCGCTCGGGCGAGAGGTCGGCGTCGGCAACGACGAAGTTCTCTCCCATGGCGTGGTTGCGGATGGTCTGAAGCAAGAAGCTTTTGCCCGAGCCGTAGCGCCCGACGAGGAACCTGAACGAGGCGCCGCCCTCGGCGATGAGGTCGAGGTCGTGGAGCAGCGCGGCGATCTCGACCTCGCGGCCGACGGTGATGTAGGGCAGGCCGATGCGCGGCACCACGCCGCCCTTGAGCGAGTTGATCAGCGTGGCGGCGATGCGCTTGGGCACGCGCGCAGGCGCGAGCGCGGGGCTGGTTGCGTGGCTCATAGAGCGGATGCTCCTCTCAGGAGGTCTTCGATGTCTTCATGATAGTCCTCGACGAGGACGGGAACCGCGCCGTCGAACTCGACGACGGCGTCGCCGACGACGTCGAAGAGCTTCTCGTTGAGGCGGTCGACCGCCACGCTCGGCAGCGCGCCGGTCTGCGCGAGCGCCTCAGACGGGTCGTCACCGGCGAGCAGCGCGCTCAGCAGCGCGGTCTCTGCCGCCGTGAGGCCGGGGCCGTTTGCCGCGGGGTCGGGCGCGGGCGCCACGGGCGCAAGCGGGTCAGCGGGGGAGACGGGCG
>CASEEV010000051.1 GCA_949287065.1 uncultured Collinsella sp. | reverse complement strand
GCGCCGACATCGGCGTGGGCATGGGCATCACCGGCACCGACGTCACCAAGAACGTCGCCGACATGGTGCTCGCCGACGACAACTTCGCCACCATCATCAACGCGGTGGAGGAAGGCCGTCGTATCTACGACAACATCCGCAAGGTCATCCAGTTCCTGCTCTCCGCCAACATCGCCGAGGTTCTCGCGGTCTTCGTGGCCACGATGGTCGGCTTCACGATCTTCCAGCCGGTGCAGCTCCTCTGGATCAACCTCATCACCGACTGCTTCCCGGCGCTCGCGCTCGGCATGGAGGAGGCCGAGGGCGACATCATGAAGCGCAAGCCGCGCAACGCCACCGACGGCGTCTTCGCGGGCGGCATGGGCGTCGACATCGTCTTCCAGGGCGTCATCATCACGATCCTGGTGCTCGCCTCGTTCTTCGTGGGCGTGTACTTCGACATGGGCTACATCGACATCGCCGACATGATCGCCGGCACCGCCGACGAGGAAGGCGTCACCATGGCGTTCATCACGCTGTCCATGGTCGAGATCTTCCACTGCTTCAACATGCGCAGCCGTCGTCAGTCGCTGTTCAGCATGAAGAAGCAGAACAAGTGGCTCTGGGGCGCCGCGCTTCTCGCACTCGTGCTCACCGTCGTGGTCGTCGAGTTCCACCCGCTTGCCGTTATGTTCGGCTTCATGGAGCTCCCGCTCGAGGCGCTTGCCGCCGCGCTCGGCCTGGCGTTCCTGATCATCCCGATCATGGAGGTCTACAAGGCTATCATGCGCTCGATCGAGAAGAACCAGTAAGGTCCCGCTTCGATTCAGCACGGCATCGCGAGCCGTCGCCCTTTTGGGCGGCGGCTCGTTTTTTATGCCGACCGGAAGCCTATCGGCTGCGCGCAGCCGATAGGCAGGGGCGCGCGAGTCCGTGCGGTACAATGGCTCAAGCAAACTGGGACGTAAGGGGCGTCGTATATGGCAAAGAGGGCCAAGCGCACGGGCAGCAAGGCAAAGGGCGACAAGCGCGCGCGGAGGGCGGCCGTTAAGGCGAGGAGGGCCGGCGCGGACGCCGGGCAAAACACGGATGCGCTCGTAGCCCAGCTGCCCCGCGTCGACGCGCTCGAAGACGTTCCCGCCTTTGCCGACCTAGCGGCCGACACGCGCCAGCGTGCGGCGTACGAGGAGTTTCTGGACTCGTGCGAGGCGCCCGACGAGATGTGCCTCGGGTGCGTGGTGCGCCTGGACCGAGGCTTTCCGCTCGTGGTGACCGAGGACGAGCTCTTCCGAGCGGAGCATGCGGTCGCGTTTGCCAAGCTCGACAAGGAGAAAGACGAGCTACTGTTGCCCGCCATCGGAGACTGGGTGGCGGTGCGCCGCGCGCCCGGTCACGAGATGGGCGTTATCGAGCGCGTGCTGCCGCGCCGCACAGCCTTTGAGCGCCCGCGCGGGCGCTTGGCGCGCGGCGAGAAGCAGACGCTCGCCGCAAACGTCGATACCGTGCTTATCGTGCAGGCGCTGGGCGAGGGGGACGTTCCGGTCGATCGCATTGCACGCGCCCTCGTGCTGAGCTTTGACTGCGGCGCGCGCCCGGTGGTGGTGCTCACCAAGGCGGACCGCAAGCCCAGTGACGCTTCTCTTGCGGCCGATGTGCGTCGCGTGCAGCGTCTGGCGGGCGCGGGCGTACGCGTGCTCACGACCTCGTCGGCGCGCGGCTCGGGGCTCGAGGAAGTGCGCGGCTGCCTGCCCGCCGGGTCGGTGGGCATGATCCTCGGTGCGTCGGGCGCCGGCAAGTCGACGCTGCTCAACAACCTACTCGGCCACGAGGCGCTCGAGACGGGCGCTGTGCGCGAGCGCGACGACGCGGGGCGCCACACCACGGTCGCCCGCGTCATGATCAAGCTGCCGGGCGCGGGCGTGATCGCCGATGCGCCCGGGCTCAGAAGCCTGCCGCTCCTGGGGCACGAGCGCGGGCTCGCGCGGCTGTTTCCCGAGATCGTTCAGGCGGCAAGGGCGTGCCGGTTCAACGACTGCACGCATACGCACGAGCCGGGGTGCGCGGTGCGCGCCGGTCTTGCCGCCGGCGAGCTGGATGACCTGCGCTACGAAACGTTTTCCACCTTGGCGCACGAGTTGCGCGTGAGCGCGCGCGAGCTCGACCCCGACGTGAAGGCGTAGCGCCGCTTTTTTGTTTCCGTGCATCGGTGAGCGGCGGGTTTTGCGCCGCAGACGTCTGTACGCGCGGTTGCCAACATGTGCGCCTGACTGTTCCCGATCTTACAAAGATATCCACAGCACCTCTCCGACCTGCCGATACGTCTTCGGCAGGTCGTTTTTTTTGCCGGGCGACCAGCGTTTTGTTTGACCGTGCCCGAGAAACTCAGATCGATGCCCGCGGGGCGATCTTTGCTTTCGACAATTGATGCAGCGGCGCTCGTCGAGGATCGGCGGGGCGCTTGGGGCTCGGACGAAAGCGGGGGCTGCATGAAGCGAAGGACACGGATCATGGCGAGCGCGGGATGCGGCCTTGCGGCGGGCGTTTTGGCGTGGGCCCTTTTCAGCTCTCTTGAGGCCGAGGTCGACCGCGCGCGTACCGAGGCTTTGGCGGCGTACGGAGACGACGTGGTGACGGTGGTCGTTGCGGCGCGCGACCTTGAGCCCGGCGAGGTGGCGGGATCTTCCAACACCGCGCTCGAGGAATGGGCGGCGGAGCTTCTGCCCGCAGGCGCGGTGACGTCGCTTGACGACCTTGCGTCTGCGGAGGTGACGTCGCGCGTGCCCGAAGGGGCGCCTCTTGCCTCAGCATACTTCGAGGAGGCGCGCGGCGCGGTCGAGGTGCCTGCTGGGCGCGTTGCCGTATCGATTCCCGTGCAGGCGTCCTTTGCGGTGGGCGGCGCGCTGACCCAGGGCGAGAGCGTGGGCGCCTACGTCTCCAAGGACGGCGTGGCGGACCTTCTCGTGTCGGATGCGCGCGTGGTCGACGCGAGCGTTTTTGGGTCGGGCGACGCCGAGGGCCTGAGCTGGGTCACGCTCGCCGTGGATCCTGGTCAGGCCGAAGAGCTCATGGCGGCCGCCGACAAGGGGGTCGTGTCGCTGGTCGTTCCCGGCAAGGGCGTAACGCTCGGCGCGGAGGGCAAAGAGGCGGACGCCGACGCCAAGGACGAGGGCAACGCAAAGGAAGCCAAGGAAGACGAGAAAAACGAGAAGGACGAGGACGACGAGAAGAAGCCCGCGGCTTCGGGGAGGGAGAGGTCATGAGCGCAATCTGGTTGGCGTGCTGCAGCGAGGCGGAGAACCGTCAGGTCGAGCGTGAGATCGAGAAGCGCGACGCTTCGGCGCAGCTGCTGCGCATGAACGATCCCGACGGCGCGCGGCGCATGGTGCGCGCGCTGCCGCTCGGCGCGGCGCGCGTGGCTCTCGTCGAGAGCGAACGCACGGGTTCGGTCGAGAGGGTCGTCGAAGGCCTGGCCAAGGACGGGTGCGCGCAGCAGATCGTCGTGATGACGCGCATTGTGGACCCCGACAACGTAGCCAGCCTTTTCTCGGCCGGGGCGACCGAGGTCATCGCCGTCGGTGAGGGCGCGCGCATTCCTCGAAATACGGCGTCGGAGCGTGCGGAAGGGGTTCTTGCTGTGTCCGGACGCGATGCGCCGCCCTCAGCGCCGACGGTGGCCGCGGCGGACTCTGCGGACGCGGCTGCGCCCGAACCTCGCGACACCGTCGACGAGGCGGCCGTCGCACCGAGGGATCAGGACGCTTCTCGGGGGATCGTGCTGCAGGAGAGACCCGTGAAGGTGCCGCGCGCCGCGGCGCAAGGCGCGCAGACGGCGCATCCCGTGGCCCGCACCGTGGCGGCCCCGTGGGCGCGAGCGCCGCTCGTCACCGCGATATCGGGGCGCGGCGGCGCGGGAAAGACCACGCTGGTGGCGGCGCTTGCCTACTGCATGGCCGCATGGGGCCTGCGCACGGCTCTCGTTGACGTGGACCTGATGTTCGGCAACGCGCACGCCTTGCTCGGCGCCGAGTTCGCAGCGGATATCGCGACCATAGCCCAGGCGGGGGAGGCCGATTTTGAGGCGGCGGTTGAGCGCTCGGCGCAGCGCGTGTGCCCGGGGCTCACGCTTTGGGGCCCGTGCGCCGTTCCCGAGCAGGCCGAGCTCGTCGCCCCGTGCGTGGGCAGGCTCATCGAGCTTCTCCGTGCCGAGGCCGACATCGTTTTTGCCGACACGTCGTCCTCGTGGGGCGACGCGGTTGCCGAGACCGTCGCGCAGGCCGATCGGTGCCTCGTGGTCAGCGATCGGAGGACCGGCGCGGTTGCCGCGACCAAGCGGGCGATAGGCCTGGCGGCAAAGCTCGGCGTGCCGCGCGCCAAGATGGTCTGCGTCACGAACCGCTTTGAGGAGAAGCCCCCTGCCGAGGAGGCGGCGCTGCGCATGGAGATGGAGGCGGGGCTCTCATCGATGACGCGCATCAGCGTGGCGAGCGACGAGGCGGTCGAGCTCATGCGGATCGGGCGCATGAGCGAGGTTCTCGGGGCCCAGGCGGGGTTCGCGGCGGACGTGAAGCAGTTCGGCAGGACGCTCGCGCGCGAGTTGGGGTGCGTTATCGCCCCGATCGAGGCTCCGCCGCGCGAGCCTGCTCCTCAGGGGCGCCTGCGCATACGGTTTCCCTGGAAGCAGGCGGCGGTATGAGCCTGCTCGAACGCATCCGCCAGTTCGGCGCCGCGGATGCGGTTGCGGTCGCGCCGGAGCGGTCGGAGCGCAAGGCGCGCGTCAAGCGCGACCTCATGGAGCGCGTGGGCTATGCGGAGGCGGCGCGCATCGCCGCCATACCCGACGTGGCGCAGGCGCGCGCCGAGCTCCGTCCGGCGCTGGCCGCCGTTCTCAACACCGCCGGATGCCAGGACCTCGCGCCCGAGGAGCGCGACCGGCTCGAGCGCGAGATTCTCGACGAGATCGTAGGGCTCGGGCCCCTGCAGCCCCTGCTCGAGGACGACAGCGTGACCGAGCTCATGGTAAACGGGCTCACGTCGTGCTACTTCGAGCGCGAGGGCACGCTGCACCGGATGGAGCGCGTCTTCGAGTCCGAAGAGCAGATCATGGTGGCGATCGACCGCATCATCTCGCCTCTGGGCAGGCGCGTCGACGAGCGCAGCCCCATCGTCAACGCGCGCCTTAAAAACGGGTTCCGCGTGAATGCCATCATCCCTCCGGTCGCGGTTGACGGGCCCGCGCTCACGATCAGAAAGTTCTCGGACCGCATCAGCTCGCTCGAGGAGCTGGTGAGCCTGGGCTCGCTTCCCGCGTGGTACGCGCAGCTGCTCTCGTGGGCGGTGAGTTTGAGGGAGGACCTGGCGGTGGCGGGCGGCACGGGCTCCGGCAAGACGACGCTTCTGAACGCCCTGTCGTGCGAGATCGGCGAGGGCGAGCGCATCGTCACGATCGAGGACTCGGCGGAGCTCAAGTTCGCGCGCCATCCGCACGTCGTGCGCCTCGAGGCCCGCGAGGCGTCGATCGAGGGCGAGGGCGAGATCACGATCCGCACGCTCGTGGCAAACGCGCTGCGCATGCGCCCCGACCGCATCGTCGTGGGAGAAGTGCGCGGCGCCGAGGCGATCGACATGCTCCAGGCCATGAACACGGGGCACGACGGGTCGCTCACGACGCTTCACGCGGGCACGGCGGAGGAGGCGGTCGTGCGCCTCACCCTGCTTGCGCGCTACGGCATCGACCTGCCGTCAGAGCTTATCGAGGCCCAGATCGCCTCGGCCTTGGACGGCGTGGTCATGACGGTGCGCACGGCGCGGGGCGAGCGCTATGTGGGGTCGTACACGGGGGTCTGCCGCGCGAAGAGCGGCGGCGTGGACCTCAAGCCTTACGTGGTCTTCGACCGGCGCGATTGCGCGTGGCGCCTCGAGGAGGAGCCGCCCTTCGTTGCCGAGGCAGTGCGCCGCGGCGCGCTCGACGAGGAGGAGGTGCTCGCATGGTATGCGGAGCTGCCGTCGTGATCGGCGTGCTCACAGCGTGCGCCGCGTTGCTTGCCGCCGACGCATGGGTTCCGCTGCGCCCGTTGGTCGAGGCTCTGCCGCGCGACCCGCGCACGGTGGCAGACGGGCTGGTCGCGGCGTTGTCACGCACCGGTTTTGCGGCGCGCGCCGCCGCATCCCCTGCGGGGGAGCGCGTGGCGGGGGCGGTTGCCCTCGCGCTTCCCGAGGGCATGCGCGAGT
This sequence comes from uncultured Collinsella sp., assembly GCA_949287065.1. GTDB lineage: Bacteria > Actinomycetota > Coriobacteriia > Coriobacteriales > Coriobacteriaceae > CALUOB01. The sequence goes on along the minus strand of CASEEV010000051.1, from coordinate 26,774 downwards.
GCGAGCAGGCGCTTGCCGCGACAGCCTTGCTGCTGTGCGCGGGCGCTGCGGCGGGCATCGTGCTCGCGGCATCGTGGTACGGGGCCCTTATCGGGTGCGCGGTTACGGCGGTGCTTCTCGCGGGCCGCGCCCATGCGGGGGCCCGCGCGGAGCGGGCGCGCCTCGAGACGGCGGCAACCGAGGCGTTTCAGGCGCTCGCGGTAACGCTCGGGTCGGGCAGGTCGCTTGCCCAAGCGCTGCGCTACGTGGGCGAGCGCTGCGAGGACCCTGTTGCGCAGGAGTTCACGAGCGCAGCGTTTGCCCTTGAGTACGGAGAGGCGCTTACCGAGGTGCTCGAGCGCCTGGAGCGCAACCTGAGCGTTCCCGGGGTCGACCTGGTCGCCACGGCGCTCGGGGTATCCCAGCGCACCGGAGCGCCGTTGCAGCGGCTTCTCGAGGAGGCGTCCAACATGGTCGCGGACCGCGTAGCGCTCGAGCGCAAGCTCGACGTGAGAACCGCTCAGGCGCGCATGTCGGCGCGGGTGGTGGCGGCCATGCCGCTCGTCATGGTGGCGTTTCTCGGGTGCTTCTCGCCCGATTTTCGCGCCGGCCTTGGCACGGCTGCCGGTGCGGGGTCGGTGATGGCAGCTGCGGCGCTCGATCTGTGCGCCTGGCTGATCATTCGCAAGATCATGGAGGTGGAGCTGTGAGGGCGGTGGCGATAGGGGGCGTCGGGGTCCTGGTGGGCGCGTGCGCGTGGTTTGCCGCAGGTCTCGGCGGCGCCGATGCACGCGACGCGGCGGCGTATCTCGCGGGGCGTGTGCGCGATGCTGCGCGCGTTGCGTTGCCGCTCCTGAGGCGTGTGTGGGCGGCGGTTGCCGCGCGGTTTCTCGCGGTTCAGGAGGTTGTGCACAACCGGTCTCGGCAGGCGTTCAGGCCCGGCGAGGTGTCCGATATGGTCGAGATCGTCAGCCTGGGGCTTACGGCGGGCCTCTCGTTTGATGCGGCGCTCGGGATGTACTGCGAGCGCACGTCGTCGGCGCTGTCGCGCCGCATGGCCGAGGCGCGCTTCTCGTGGCAGGTGGGCATCGCTCCGCGCGAGGACGCGCTGCTTGAGGCGGCGCGCGATTTGGAGGCGCCTTCCCTGGCCCGCTTTGGGACGACGGTGTGCCAGGCGCTGCGGTTTGGCGCCCCGGTGTCCGAGGCGCTCATGAACCTCGGGCGAGAAGTGCGTCTCGAGAACGTTGCGCGCGTCGAGCGGGCGATCGAGCGCGCCCCGGTGAAGATTCTCATCCCGACCGGCACGCTCATTCTGCCGGCTTTGCTGTTGGCCATAGTGGGTCCGCTGCTTGCGGCAAGCGGAATGATCTGAGGAGGAGACATGGGTCAGGTAATCGAGCGTCGGAACACGATGCAGGCACATGCGGTGCTCGCGCGCATGCGGTTCTGCGGCGCGCGGGTGCAAGCGCGCGCCAAGGAGGTGGCGGCGGGGTCCGCCGCACAGGGTACGACCGAGTACGCGATTCTGGTGGGCGTGCTCGTGGTTATTGCGATCTTGGCGATCGTGGCTTTTAGGGACAAGGTGTCGGAGCTGTGGGACGAGATCTCATCCGCCATCAACAGCCTGTAGGCCGCCGTGCGCCCGTTTGGGTGCCCTACGCCGTGCTTGTCGTCGTGCTCGCGGTGGCCGGCCTTGCCCTGTGGCGCGCGGCGGCGCCTCGCGACGAGGGCGGCGGCTCGGGCCCTTCGGGCGCGGCGCAGGCGCTCGGGAGCGATGCGAGCGTCAGCGCTTTTCGAGAAGATGGCGCAACCGTCGCCTCCGGAGCCGGAGGTGTAGCAGAGGGTGCTGGGGCAACGGGCGAGAACGACGAGTCGGGCGCGCCTGACGACGGCGGCAGGGGCGCGGACGAGCCCGATGCGCCTGCGTCGGGCGCGCGCCGGGCCTTAGATGCGCTCGCGCGCTCGGCGGAGCGCGGGGAGGCGGAGTCGGCTCAGCGCTGGGTTTGCGCCGAGGGGCTGGTAGAGGGCGCGCGCGAGGCGCTCGAGGCGTATCGGGAGGACGCGGGCGTCTCGCTGCTCGCGTACGGATACCTGGATGTTTCGGGCAATGTGTGGGGCGCCTTGCTCGCCTGTCCCGGCGCGTGGGTCGACCTGCTCGTTGCCCAGGAACTGCGGGATGGGGAAGGGGCCGAGATCACGGTTGCGCGCTTCTCGGCCGAGGTGTTGGAGCAGCAGGGGGTGTGAGGCGCATGGCGCGCAGCAAGACGCGTGGGCGGCGCGGCGATCGGAGGAGTCGGCGCACGGCGCGCGGCATCGGGCGCATGCTCGGCTTTGAGGGGGCGCAGTCAACGCTCGAATATGCGTTGGTGCTGCTCGCGTTTCTCGGGCTCCTCGCCGGTCTCGCTGCCCTTTGGCACGCAGGCGCCGAGGGCGTCTTTGCCGACGCGATAGAGGAGGGGACGTCCCATGCGCTTGACGGCTTGGGTCTTCTCGACGTGGCGCTGTACTAGCGCGGCGCCTGATGCGCCGCGCCGCTGCTGTGCGGCGCAGGCAACGGTCGAGGCCGCGGTGCTCGTACCGGTGTTTCTCACGGTGCTTTTGCTTGCCCTGCAGCCGGTGTGCATGCTCTACACCCGTACGGTCATGGAGAGCGCTGCTGCCGAGACTGCCCGGGTCGCGGCGCTCTGGGAGGGCGCGCCGGACGACGAGGCGGTTGTGGCGTTCGCGCAGCGGAGGCTTGCCGCCATACCCGACCTCGCGATCTTTCACGAGGGCGGCCCGCTTGCGTGGGATATTGCCGTCGAGCGAACGGAAAGGGCCGTTGCCGTGAGTATATCCGGCGCTCTGCGCCCGCTTCCGGTGATCGGGGCGTTTGCGGGCTTTGGCGGCACTACGGACGCCTATGGGAACCTGCGCCTGTCGGCGCGCACCGAGGTCGCCTATCGGCCGGAATGGGTGGAAGGAGACTACCGTGACTGGATCGCCCTGTGGTCGTAAGGAAAGCGAGGCCCGGTTTCCCGACGCCATCGGCGTCTTCATCGGCGAGAACGGTGCGTACACCACGGTCGCGTCCGCCGTCGCGATGCTCGTCGTGCTCGCCCTGACCTTCTCGGTTGCGGTGGCGTGCTGGAGCCTTTCGCGCGCGGGCGACGTGCAGTCGAGCGCCGACGCAACGGCGCTTGCCGGGTCAAACGTGGTGTCGTCCTACGTTACGGCGGCGACGGTCGTCGACGCGAGCGTGCTGAGCCTCGGGCTCGCGGGCATGAGTACGGCGGCGGTCGGGACGGTCGCCCTGTTTGTGCCGGGCGCCCAAGCGGCGGCCGAAACGATGATCGAGAGCGGTCTCAAGATGATCCAGACGCGCAACCGCTTTGCCGCATCGGCAGCAGACGGGCTGGCAACGCTCGAGAAGGGCCTGCCCGCGCTCGTTGCCGCACAGTCGGCGCGGGTGTGCGCCGCCCAGGGCTCCGACACGGTTTCGTACACGGGCGTGGCGCTCGCGGTGCCTGCCACCTCGGCGTCCGACCTCTCGGTTATTGACGAGGACCAGATCGACGCGGGCGCGCTCGAGGACGCGGCGGGCGATCTCGCCGAGGCGGCGGCGTCGCTCGACGATGCCCAGGGGGAGGTCGCGCGCGCTCGCGAGAAGGCGTGGCTGGCAGACTGCGGTTCCGAGGGGCCGTCGATGCGCGAGCGCGCGTCTTCGCTCACCGAGCTTTCTGACGCCGAGAACCCCGATTACGCCTCGAGCATCACGTGGCGCGTCGATGCGGGGCTCGAACGCGCGCGGGCGTACTATCGCTGGCGCCTCGATCACGAGGCCCCGCAGGGCGAGAGCGTCGAGGAGAGGGCGGACTCGGCGGCGCGCGCGGTGTTCTACGAGCTTGCGGTCGATGCGCTCGAGGAGGCGACGATCGTCGACGAGGCGTCCACGTGCGCCATCGACATGCCGTACCTGCCGCGCAACGCCGAGGAGATGCGCGAGACCGCCGCCTATACCGACGCCCGTTGGCCGTCGACGGTGAAGGACGGCAAGCGCACGCTTCACTACGGCACCGACTGCCCGGGTGCCACGGGGGAGGCAGGGCCGCTGGTCTCGCTCAGCGACATCGACGAGGGGAAGGCGCGCGAATGCTCGGTGTGCGGTTTCAGCATCGGCGACGTGGCTAAGGTGCCCGCGGCGTCCACCTCGATCGACAACGGGTTCGAGTATCACCTGCGCGCCTACACGCAGGCGCTCGAAGCCTACGAGCGGGCGCGTCTCGACGAGATCGCGCTGGAAGAGGCGGCTCGGGACGACGCGGCCGATACGGGCGACGCGTTCGAGGACGCGTTTCAGTCGCTCGCGGTCGAACGGCCGCAGATCGCGCCGCCCGGTCGCTACGGGTGCGTGGCGCTCGTCGCTTCGGGCGAGGTCGAAAGCCCCGAGGTCGGCGGCGGATCGCTTGCGGCGCAGGCCCGTGTGCCAGAGCGGGGCGCCGTTGCCGCGGCCGTACTCGCCCCGGACGAGGCGACGGCCGAGAACAACGTGCTCTCTTCGTTCTTCTCGAGTCTCGAGGAGCGCTGCGGCAGCGGCGGCGCAGTCGGGCTCGTTGACTCGGTCATGGGTCTTTGGGGCCGCCTGCTCGTCTCGTACGGAGATGCTGCCGCAGGGGTTGACGAGCTCATGAGCGAGCTGCTGGGAGGGCTTGACGGCTTGGGCGGCGGCGCGGTTGCCGAATGGCTCGCGGATCGGCTTGAGGGCATCGTCGGCGCGCTGGGGTTCGAGCCCGCCGACTTGCGCCTCAAGAAGCCCGTGCTGACCAACTCGTCCAACGTGCTCGAGGCGGGCGGCGCGGGGTCGGTAGCCGACGTGCAGGACAAGCTCAGGGATCTTCCGATCGGCACGACCGATCCGGATGCGCTTTTGCGCGCGCTGGGCTACCAGGCGGGGGAGGAGATCCTGGCGACCGAGGTCACGATTGCCGAGATTCCGATTCCAGGGCTCGGGTCTGTTCCGTTGACGGTGCGCCTGCGCGATATCGCGGGCGCGGGGAGGGGAAGGTGACCGGGGTGAGGTGCGTGCGGCAAAAGGCGATCGGACATCGTGCGGCAGCCCGCTTGCAAGAGGCCCGGGCGCAGGCGGTGATCGAAATGGCGATCGCCATGCCCGTGCTGCTGGTGTGCGCGTTGATCGCGTACAACCTCGCGCTGTTCTCGGCGGCGTCGGCGCGTTTTGACCGCGTCGCCCCCGACGTCGTGATCGCTCAGGCTGCGTCTCCTTCAGGGGACGCTGCATCATCGGCGGCCGACGCCGTTGCCGAGGAGCTCCAGCGCGCTATGGGCGGCTACCCTGTCGAGATCGAGGTGCGCGAAGAGAGCGGGGAAGAGGGGGCCGGTGCGTCGGTTCTCTCGCTCGTGGCAGCGCCGCGTACCTATACGTGCGTGATGCGCTTCAGCCCGTGGCCGCATAACTTTGCGGTTGCGGGGGTGCGCGCCGGGATCCCGGCGGTTCTCGTTCGGGAGCGCGCCGTCACGATCGATCCGTGGAGGTCGGGGGTGATTGCATGATGAGAGGGACCGCAGCGCACATTGACGGCGCACCGACGGGGCGAGGCGCCTCGTCCGGCATTTCGCGGATACATCCCGCGCCGCGCCCGCATACGGCTGCGCCGCGCGCCGACCGCGTGGTGCTCGTGGCCTGCGCGTCGCGGGTGATGACGGTGCTTGTCGCCCGGCGCTTTGTGACGAGGCTGCGCGGACTCATCGGGCGCGAGAGGGCGCCCCTCTGCGACTGCCTGCTCTTTCCGGCGTGCTCGTCGGTGCACACCTGGGGCATGCGCCGGCCCATCGATCTGGCGTTTGTCGACGAGCGCAACCGCGTGATCGAGACCGTTCGGCGCCTGCCGCCCGGCCGCATGGTGCGTTGCTCCCGCGCGTGCGCCGTGCTCGAGCGCGTCTCGTCCGAGTCCCCGTGGTTTGCCGTGGGCTCCCGCATCCGCGTCGTAACCCTCGGCTGCCGCTGACGTCGGCGGCGCAAAACAGCCCACGATACGGACGGACTGCGCCAAAAGTGTTGCGATACGGACTGACTGGGCAAAACGACCCTCGATACGGGACAGCTGCGCAAAAAGGCCCGCAAGACGGGCGGTGTTACGGCTTGTCGCCGCTCTGCGGGCAAACAGTCCAGCCTGTGGAGCCTAGTTGCTCTTCAGATTGTTATGTTATGTGGAATATTGTGCCAAAAGATAGAGGCGAGGCAGCCGTATCGCGTTCGTTTTTGCGAGGCTCGCCCGTATCGGATGCGTTTCTGCGCAGCATGCCCGTATCGACGGGGATTTTGCGCAGCCTGCCCGTACTATGTTTGTTTTAGCACATGACGCCCGTATCGACGCAGGTTTTGCCCAAAGGCCGATGTCCTTGACGCTCGCGCCCCCCAGCGGGGTTCGACTCCCCATGGGAGTCGGGCTGCTAGATAAAAAGCCCCGCGGGTAGCGGGGCTTCTCAATTCATGTGGTGGCCAGAGGGGGAGTCGCGCCTGCCTTGCGGCAGGCGGCACGCTCGGGCGCGCTGCGCCCTCGCGCGCTCGCTGCGGATGCTCCGCATCCGCTTGACGCTCGCGCCCCCAACGGGGTTCGACTCCCCATGGGGGTGGATTGCTAAGAAGAAAGCCCCGCATCGCTGCAGGGCTTAGGCATTCATGTGGTGGCCAGAGGGGGAGTCGAACCCTCGACACGCGGATTTTCAGTCCGCTGCTCTACCAACTGAGCTATCTGGCCGTGTTGACGAGTGATAAATATATCAGAAGATCGGGTTCCGTCAACCCAAAACCAAAACTTTCTGGGATTTGTGTTTCCGGGGTGAGATCGCCCCGCGCGGCATCCCGGCATCCGTGCCTTAACTTGCGCTTAGGATCCGTGCTCCCGCCCGGCAAACACGCTGATAAACGCTAGTATAGGATACGGAGGCGAGGCGTCTCTCCATTGGGGGCGCAGCCCGTCTCTTTTGGGTCGATTGAGTTTATCGGCGCTGCGGGCCTGGACGCACTGCTCGAGTCCGCCTGCGGGCGCCGTACCGATAAAGGATGTGCATCAATGAAGAAGAAGGACCAGGCCTCAGCAACGCGTTTGCGCGGCGTGAACCTTTCGGGCTGGCTCATCGCCGAGCCGTGGGTTACGCCCTCGCTGTTCTCTGCCACGGGGGCGTCTAACGAAGACGAGCTCATCAAGGCGCTCGGCGCCGAGGCGTACCACGAGAGGATCCGGAAGCACTACGATACGTTCGTTTCGGAGGACGATTTTGCACGCATGGAGATCCTGGGGCTCAACGCCGTGCGGCTTCCGGTTCCTTGGCATACCTTTGAGGCCGAAGGAGCTGCCGGCGACTTTCTCCCATGCTCCGACTACGTTGACAAGGCCCTTGAATGGGCGGGCAAGCACGGTATCGGCGTGCTGCTCGATCTCGCGACGGTCCCCGGCGGCCAGGGCGATTCCAACGGCTCCGCTACAACGCCCGAGACCACGGCCGACTGGCATGCGTCCACGCGCGGCCGCGCCATCGCCCTGCACGTGCTCGACCGCCTGGCCTCGCGCTACGGCTCCAATCCGGCGCTCTTTGGCATCGAGCTGCTCGACACCCCGCTCATGCGCGTGCGCCGCGGCCTCTCGGTCACCGACGGCATTCCCGCCCACTACCTGCGCAACTTCTACCGCGAGGCGTACGACCACGTGCGCAGCCATATGGGCGACGACAAGGCCGTGGTGTTCTCCTCGTCGGGGTATCCGGGCGCTTGGCGCCACTTCATGCGTCACGGCCGCTACAAGAACGTCTGGATGGACGTGCACCTGTACCATTACCGTGGCGAAACCGCCCAGGACATCTCCACCCCCGACGGGCTCTCGCGTGCGCTCGCGCGCAACAAGCGCGTCCTGCGCGAGGCGCTCTCGACGGGCTTCAAGGTCATGGTGGGCGAGTGGTCCGCGGCGGCGGTCCTGCCCGATTCGATGATGACGCCCGAGGGGCGCATTGCCTACGAGCGCGTGTTCGTTTCCAACCAGCTCGCCTCCTTCGAGAAGACCGACGGCTGGTTCTTCCAGACATGGAAGACCGAGAAGCGCCTGCCCGCCTGGGACGCGCGCGCCTCGCTCTCGTCCTTCGAGCGCGGCATGATGGGATAAGCGCATGCTGACCGTAGTGGGAACGCCCATCGGCAACCTCGGCGACCTCTCGCCCCGCGCCGCCGCAGCGCTGGCGGAGGCCGACGTGGTCTGCTGCGAGGATACGCGCGTAACCGGAAAGATCCTCAAGCACATCGGCGTGTCCAAGCCGCTCGTGCGCTGCGACGAGAACGTCATCGCCCGCCGCGTGCCCGAGCTTCTCGAGCGCCTGCGCGCCGGCGAGCACGTTGCCTACGCGTCCGACGCGGGCATGCCCGGCGTCTCGGACCCGGGGCAGGCGCTTGTTGACGCCGCGCGCGCCGAAGGCCTGCCGGTGACCGTTGTGCCGGGGCCCACGGCCTGCGTGACGGCGCTCGTTCTGAGCGGCATTGCCTCGGAGCACTTCTTCTTCGAGGGCTTCTTGCCGCGCAAGCCCGAGCAGCAGGAGAAGCGCCTGCGCGAGCTCGCCGCGGTTCCGGGCGCGCTGCTCGTCTACGAGTCGCCGCATCGCGCTTCGGCAACGCTCGAGGTTATCGCCCGTGTCTTTTCCGAGCGCGAGGTGGCGCTCTGCCGCGAGCTCACGAAGCTCCATGAGGAGGTGCTTCGCGCCCCGGCGCCCGATCTGGCGCGCCTCGTAGCCGAGCGGGAGCAGCTCAAAGGCGAGATCGTTATCGTCATCGCTCCGCCCACGCCCGACGAGCAGAACCGCGCGCGCCTTGCCGCCGCGCCCGGCGCTGCGCCGGACCAGTCGCCCGAGGAGCTTCTTGTGGGCGAGCTCACCCGCGCGCTCGATGCGGGGGAGAGCGTGTCGGCGGCGGCCAAGCGGCTCTCGCAGCGCTTTGGCATGCGCAAGCGCCAGGTGTACGACCTCGCGCTTTCGTTGGAGCGTCCGGACGCGGAAGGTCCCGGTGCGGTACACTAACGAACGTTGCATGGCGGGCCCGGAGCCCGCATGCGTCGCATGCAGGCGCAGCGCAGGCGGGGCGAGACCTCGTCCGCGGCAGCGCGCGGGCACGCGGCGCGCATGATCTCGAGCAAAGGAGCGGGCATGTCTGAAGACAAGCTTTCCTACTACATCACCACGCCCATCTACTACGTCAACGCCAAGCCCCACCTGGGCACGGCGTACTGCACGGTCATGGCCGACGTGCAGGCGCGCTTCCGTCGCGCCTGCGGCATGGACGTGAAGTTCCTCACCGGCATGGACGAGCACGGCGAGAAGGTCGCCGAGGCGGCCGAGAAGAACGGCTTCGACTCGCCGCAGGCCTGGTGCGACTCCATGGAGCCGGCCTTCGCCGACCTGTGGAAGACACTCGAGATCTCTAACGACGACTTTATCCGCACCACGCAGCCGCGCCACATCGCCGGCGTCCAGAAGTTCCTCAAGGTGCTTCTCGACCGCGGGTACATCTACAAGGACGCCTACGACGGCTGGTACTGCCGCCCCGACGAGACCTACTTCACCGAGACCCAGGTGCGCCATCACGAGGAGGAGCGCGTTGCAGCCGGCGAGGCGCCTGCCGACCCCGAGCATCCGCTCTGCCCCGACTGCGACCGTCCGCTCGAGCGCATCAAGGAGGAGAGCTGGTTCTTCAAGCTCTCTGCCTTCGAGCAGCCCCTGCTCGACTTCTACGAGGCTCATCCCGATTTCATTCAGCCCGAGACGCGCAAGAACGAGGTGCTCTCCTTTGTGAAGGGCGGCCTCAAGGACCTCTCCATCAGCCGCTCGACCTTCGACTGGGGCGTGCCCTTCCCGTTTGACGAGAAGCACGTGGCCTACGTGTGGGTCGACGCCCTCATCAACTACATCACGGCGCTCGGCTACGGCTCCGACGACGAGTCGGAGTTCTGCCGCCGCTGGCCGGCGCAGGTCCACGTGGTGGGCAAGGACATCATCCGCTTCCACTGCGTCATCTGGCCCGCGCTGCTCATGGCCGCCGGCCTGCCGCTGCCCGAGAAGGTCTTCGTGCACGGCTTCCTCACGGTCCGCAACGAGGAGACCGGCAAGATCGAGAAGATGAGCAAGAGCCGCGGCAACGTGATCGCCCCCGAGGAGGTCGTGGAGCTTCTCGGCGTCGACGCGTACCGCTACTACTTCATGAGCGACGTGGTGCACGGCACCGACGCGCCCATCAGCTGGAGCCGCATGCGCCAGGTCTACAACGCCGACCTCGCCAACAGCTGGGGCAACCTCGTGTCGCGCGCCCTCAACATGAGCGCCAAGTACTTTGACGGCTGCGCGCCCGCGCGCCCGGCAAACTACGACGACGAGAGCCCGCTCAAGGAGGCGTGCGCGGGCGTGTACGACGCCTACGCCGCCCATATGGCATCGTTTGACTACCAGGACGCCGCTGCCGACGTGCACGCCATCGTTGCCGCCGCCAACCTCTACATCGAGAACAGCGCCCCGTGGGCCCTTGCCAAGGATCCCGAGAAGGCCGACGAGCTCGCGTTCGTGATCTGGAACATCCTCGAGGTCATCCGCATCGCCGCCGAGCTCTACGCCCCCTTCATGCCCGAGATCTCTGCCGAGGTGCGCCGCCGCCTCTCGCTGCCCGCCGAGCCCGAGGGCACGCTCGAGGAGCTCTGCCGCTGGGGCGGCCTTGCCGGTGGCAGCCCGGTCGAGAAGGGCCAGGCGCTCTTCCCGCGCCTCGTCGACTAGGCAGCGCGCATGACCACCTCTCCGCTCGCCAGCCCGTAGCGCTCGAGCGCTACGGGCTGGCGACCAAGCACCGCTTGGGACAGAACTTCTTGGTGAGCAACCATGTGATCGAGAAGATCATGGACCTTGCCTGCCTCGACGGCGCGAGCCGCGTCGTCGAGGTCGGGCCGGGTCTCGGCACGCTCACCCTCGCGCTCGTCCAGGACGCGGGCGCGGTCGTCTCCATCGAGGCCGACGCCGAGCTCGAGCCCGTGCTCGAGGGGCACGCCATGGAGCACGCGAACTTTGCCTACCTCATGGGGGATGCCCTCAAGGTGGGCCCTGACGATCTGGCCGAGGCGTTCGGCCGCGTTGCGCGCCGGCTTGAAGGCGCCCGCGGTGCCGCTGCCGAGGAGTCCTGCGGCCTTGCGCCCACCGCCTTTGTGGCGAACCTTCCCTACAACGTTGCCGCGACGCTCATCTTGGGGTACTTCTCGGAGCTTCCCACCATTGAGCGGGCGGTGGTCATGGTGCAGAAGGAGGTCGCCGACCGCATCGCGGCGCAGCCCGGCACCAAGCAGTACGGTGCCTACACGGCAAAGCTCGGCCTCTACGGAGAGGTCACGGGCCGCTTTGAGGTACCGCCGAGCTGCTTTATGCCCGCGCCCCATGTTGACTCCGCCGTAGTGCGCATCGAGCGCTGGGCGGCAGGCAGCGCGCCCGAGGGCATCGCGCCGCTCTCCGGGGAGGAGCGCGCCGCGTGCGCCCACGTGATCGACGCCGCGTTCGCGCAGCGCCGCAAGACCATCCGCAACTCCATGAGCTCGTCAGGGTTTGACAAGGCTGCGCTCGACGCCGCCTTTGCCGAAGCCGGCGTGGCGCCGACGGCGCGTGCCGAGACGCTTTCGACCGCCGACTTCGTGCGCATTGCGCGCGCCCTCGGCGAGCTTGCCTAGCGGGAGGCGCCATGGCAGGCGGAGCTTCTGAGAACAACACGGTGAACAGCGGCGACGCACCCGAGCCCGCGGGCGCGCAGCGCCTGGCGTTTGAGAAACGCGTCAAGAAGAAGGTGCGCCGCTACGAAGTGCCCGTGCTCGGGGTCCCCGTTGCCGACACGCACGCGCACCTGACGTCGTTTTGGACCAAGGACCCCGCTTCGGTGCTGGCGCGCGCGGCTGAGGCCGGCGTGCGGCAGCTGACCACGCTCGCCGACCCGGTGGGCGACAAGGTCGACCCGCGCGCCTTTGGCGACCAGCTCCGCGCATGGATCGAGGAGGCCCGCGTTCTTCTCGCAAAAGCGGAAGTGCCGCCGCGGGACCAGCGGGAGGGCGGCGAAGCTCCTGCGGAGCTGCTTGAGCGCGTGCGCTATCTGGCGGGCGTGCACCCCTACGGCGCCCCCGCGTACACCGACGAAGTGCACAAGCAGGTTGAAGGCGCGCTTGCGGACCCGCTGTGCATAGGTGTCGGCGAGATCGGGCTCGACTACCACTTTGACTACGACGACGATGTGGCGCCTGCGCCGCACGACGTGCAGATCGCCTGTATGGAGCGCCAGCTCGAGGTGGCGGTGCGCCTGGGCGTGCCGGTGGAGCTCCATCTGCGCAACGCCGACACCGACGAGAGACGCTCGGCCCACGAGGACGCCTACCGAGTGCTGCGCTCGACGGGCATTCCTGCGGCGGGGTGCGTGCTGCACTGCTTTGGCGAGGACCGGGTAACCATGGCGCGCTTTGCGGACCTCGGCTGCTCTATTGCCTTCGGCGGCGCGGCAACGTTCAAACGTAACGAGCATCTGCGCGAAGCCTTTGCCGCCTGCCCGCTCGATCGGATTCTCTTTGAGACGGACTGCCCCTACATGGCGCCCGAGCCTCTGCGCGGCGTCGAGTGCGAGCCTGCCATGATCGCCTTCACGGCAAGCGCGCTCGCGCACGACCGCGCGGAGCGCACCGGCGAGCGCGCCGAGGACGTGCTCGCGGCAGCGTGGGAGAACAGCCTGCGCCTCTTTGGGTGAGGGCGCACCGCGCGCAGTGCGCCGCATCTGGCCCGCGCTAGGGGAGGGCCTCGATCTCCAGGAGATCCTCGAAGCGTATGCGGGTGGTCACGACGGTAAGCTCGTGCGCCACGGGGTCGATGCGCGTTACCACGCCCTCGCGGGTTACGTAGGCGTCGCGGTCGTAGTAGCGTGCCCGCACCATCTGCCCCTTCGTGAGCCGAGCGAGAACCTCCGACAGGCGCTCGATGTCTTCCTGCGCAAGGTCGCGGCGCTTCTCGGGCACGCGCTCGCGTTCGCGGATGAGGTCGTAGTAGCCGCGCAGCGCCGCGAACGGCATGAACTGCCGCGCGCGCTCGGGGCTCGGGCGGCCGAGGATCTGCCCGCGCGGAGGCAGACGGTCGTCAAACAGGGTGCTGCGCGTCTCAGCCATGGTGGCCTCCCACGAGCTCGTTGCGCTCGCGCGCCGTGGCCTTGTCGGTGAGGCTCATGCCCTTGATGAGCGCGTTCTTGCCAAAGCGGTCTTTGACGGCGAGAACCGCCTCCTGCAGCTTGTGCTCGCGCTTCTCGGCCGCGACATCGGTAAAGAGGTCCGTGGTCGCGAACTCCTCGGGTACGAGCAGGCCGAAACTCACGTTGATGCGCCGGATCGGGCGCGCGGGGTCGACGATCTCGTCGAAGAGCGCCTCGGCGTAGGCGAGGAGCTTCTTGCGGGAGTTGGTGCGCTCGGAGAGCTTGCGCGACGCGTTGGCGTGCGGGCCCGAGCGCGGGTTGGCGGGCCGGGTCCCGTGCTCTCCGGTAACGAGGTCCCACGAAGCGCCCTTCTCGCGCGCGTAGCCCACGTAGAGCGAGATGTGTTCGCACACCATGTGCTTTGCCACCAGGTCGAGCACCGCGTCGTCGACCATCTCCTTGAGAACGACCCGCGCCTCGTCGGCGGTGTAGTCGCAGCTGAGGACCTGGCCGTTTGCCGAGGACGAGGTTTCGGGCACGTAGGCGTGGATGTCGGCTATGGTGCACGGCTCGATGCCGTGGGCGTGGTCGATGAGGTACTCGGCGTTGGCGCCGAACTCGCGGTAGAGCGTGCTCGGGTCCATGGCGGCCACGCCGGCAAGATCGCGCACGCCGTACTTCTCGAGCCGCCGCGCGATGCCGGGGCCGACGTTCCAGATGTCCGTGATGGGGCGGTGGTGCCAGATCTGCTGCTTGAAGAGTCCCTCGTCGAGGTATCCGATGCCCTCGGGGCTGTGCTTTGCCGTGATGTCGAGCGCGACCTTGGCGAGAAAGAGGTTGGGCCCGATGCCCGCCGTGGCAAAGATGCCGGTCTCGGCGCGAACGGCGTCCATGAGGGTGCGCGCGAACTCGCGCGCGGTTTGCTGGTAGAGCTCGAGGTAGGGCGTGGCGTCGATGAAGCACTCGTCGATGGAGTACACGTGCACGTCCTCGGGGCTCACGTAGCGCAGGTAGACGCTGTAGATCTCGGCTGAGACCTCCATGTAGCGGCGCATGCGGGGCTTGAAGGCGGTGTAGGTGAGCCCCGGGGGGATCTCGAACACGCGGCAGCGGTTGCGTACGCCCGCCGCCTTCATGGCGGGGCTGACCGCGAGGCAGATGGTCTTCTCGGTGCGGTCGAGGTCGGCTACGACCACGCGCGAAGTAAAGGGGTCGAGCCCGTGGTCGATGCACTCGACCGACGCGTAGAACGTCTTGAGGTCGATGCACAGGTACGTGCGCCTTCCCGCCATAGCCACCTCCTGCTCATAAACAAACACATGTTCGTATTAGTATGAGAAGATCCATCCGTTCTGTCAAGGGAGGGCGGTTGGCGAGCATCTTGGGTGCATACGCCGATTGAGCGGCTGTCGCGCCCGTCACAGCCATGCGGTTCTCGTACAATAGCGGCAAGTGCGCGCTCGCGGCGCGCCGAGAGAAGGGCAGTGCTTATGAGCAGACATGCGACGATCCGCCTTGTGTTTCCCCAGTGGCAGGGCGGTGCGAACCCCGACTACGCCTTCGGCGCCGAGCTTCTCGCGCTGATCGTTCCTCCCTCGTCAAACGCCAAGACGATCGAGATTCCCTGCTCGCGCGATTTTGACGAGCGCGACGAGCCCGATGCCGAGATCGCGGGAACGCGCGGGCTGCTCACGCAGGCCGAGGTTGCCCGCATCGTGCTCGACATGCACACGCCCGACCGCACGATCGTGCTCGGCGGCGACTGCTCCGTGAGCCAGGTGCCCTTCGATTACATGCACGGCCGCTATCCGGAGCACACGGGCCTTATCTGGCTCGACGCACACCCGGACGTTGCCTCGGTAAAGGACTCGAACCATCTGCACGAGATGGTGCTCGCGAACCTCATGGGTCGCGGTGCGCGCGATGGGGCGCCGGGCGTGCTCGCCTACGTGGAGCATCCCTTCGCGCCCGAGGACGTGCTCTTTGCCGGCCTCGTCGAGAGCGACCTGCGCCCGATGGACCATGCGGTGCGCGATCTCGGCATGCGCGTCGTGGCGCCGGAGGATCTCGAGCGCACGGGCATGGCCATCTGCGAGTGGATCAAGGAGCGCGGGCTCAAGCAGGTGCTCGTGCACTGGGACCTCGACGTGCTCGCGCCGAGCGACTTTCGCAGCATCCTGCCGGGCGAGCCGCACACCGACCCCGCCGACTTCGGCGCCGCGGTGGGCCGCATGACCATTGCGCAGGTGGTGCGCACCTTGCGCGACGTCTCCGTTTACGCCGACATCGTGGGGCTCACGCTCGCCGAGCACATGCCCTGGGACGCTATCCGCCTGCGCAACGAGCTCGCGAGCGTGCCGATCTTCCAGGACTGAGCCCCGCCCCGCCTCGGCGGTAAGCGCGCCTCAGGGCGGGCGAGAAGCACGGCGAACGCAATGCGCCCGGCGCCGGTTTGCTCCGGTCGCCGGGCGCTCTTTTGTGCGCGTTGCGCGGTGCGGTCTCTGAGCCGACCTGCGAGCCGAGCCTAGCTGCGCTCGGCGCGGTCGAGGACGTGGTCGCTCAGGTCTTCGATGAGGGCCTGGTTACGGATGCTGTTCTCGAGCGCGTCCTGCGAGGCAAGGCAGTCGGCGTTGAGCTTGACGCCGAGCACGTCCTCGAGGTCCCGGCGCGTGATCACGTACACGTCGTGGTCCCAACCGCGGCTGTGGTCGTGGTCGTACTCTTTGAGCTCGTCGCAGACGGTGTACTGCACGGTGTCAGGGGCGTCGGTTGCGCACATGGCAACCGCGGCGTTGTACACGAGGGCCTCGTCCAGCTCGTCGTCGTCAACGGTGTCCTCTTGGTAGGAGTACGAGACCTTGATGGTCTTGGAGCCTGCGTCAACGCTGTCGACGCTCACGCCGAGCAGGTTGCCCGGAAGGGCGTTGAAGAGGCTCGCCGTGTTGGTGGCGTTGCCGAGGATGCCCGTCTGAGCGTACTGTTTGACGTCGTTGACCGTGAGGTCGTAGATCTGGCGCCCGATCTCGGAGTAAGGGCGCTCAGGGGCGGGTGTCTGGGTTGCGGTCGAAGCGGCGTTCTTGCCGCCCTCCGATTTGCCGGAGACTGCGCCGTCCTGTGCGGCGTTGGTGCTCTTGTTGGCGTCTGCCTGGTCGTTGGAGGTGCTTTCGCCTGCGTTGTCGGAGGCGGGCGCGTCGGCCGTTTTGCTGTCGGTCTCGGCGGTCACGACCGTCTGCGTGGGCTCAGAGGAGCTGTCGGGGGCGGCAATGAGGTTCATGGCAAGGATGGCGACCACGACGATGACGAGCACGCCGGCCGCGGCGCCGACGACGACGGGCCAGAGCTTCTTGCGCGGCGCCTCAACGGATGCGGCGGGCGAGAAGGGCTCGCCGCCTGCGGCGGGGGCGGGGGAGGTCGCTCCGACGCCGGCGGCGCTGCCTGCCGCGGCGCTTGGGAGGACCGTGGTGGGCGCGGCGTCGGGCGCGGGCGCAGCGTCGGCCTTCTCGGCGTCTTCTCCCATGAGGTCCGAGACGCTCGTGATGCTGTCCTTGGTCTTGGCGAGGGCGTCGGCCTCGCTCATGCCCTGGGCGCGGTAGTCCTCGTAACGCGCGACCAGGTTGCCGTAGATCTCTTCTTTGAGCTCAATGGTCTCGTCCGTGAGCACGTGCCCGCGGAAGAGGTGCTCGACGTACATGCGAAGCTCGTTCATTGCTCTCCTCCGTCCTGCTCCAGAAGGCGGTCGATGATGCGGCGGGCGCGATGCCACCGGTCGATGGCGTCAGCGAGTTCGCGCGTGCCGTCCTCGGTTACGTGGTAGTACTTGCGGCGCGCCCCTTGGGACTCGCTGCCCCAGTAGCTCTCGACGTTGCCCTGCTTCTCGAGCCGTTTGAGGCTCGTGTACAGCGAGGGCTCCTTCATCTCGTACTCGCCTTGGCTCTTGGCGGCGATGTCTTTGAGGATCTCGTAGCCGTAGCTGTCTTCCTTGCGCAGCGTGTTCAGCACGATCGCGTCGACGTTGCCCCTGATGAGATCGCTCCCGGTGTCTCTCGCTGCCATGCAATCACCTCGTTTCTCATCGTCGATCCCTTGTCCTTCTCTCTGAGCCTAGTGTACCACATTACTATGTGTGACAAAGTACTAATATGAACAAAGTTTTATGAGAACCAAGGGAGTGTTCTGTTGTCACAGGATGGTAAACACTGGCGGTTTGGCTCTTTGCAGCCTTCTTGTGATGGACAATCAAACCGAAAAGACCAGTTTGCCGCGCGACGGGTTCGTAAGACGCGCGCTTTGTTGTTCCGAGGAGTTCTTGATGAAGTGCCCCGTGTGCAAAGACGTTACCCTGATCATGGCCGAACGCAACGGCGTTGAGATCGACTACTGCCCCGAGTGCCGCGGCGTGTGGCTCGACCGCGGCGAGCTCGACAAGATCATCGAACGCGCCAACCGCGGGGAGTTCTCGGGAACCGGGCGCGGCGGCCGCGACGCGCGCGACGGGCGCTTCCACGAGGCCGAGGAGCGTGCGCGCTACGAGCGCAGCAAGAAGAAAAAGAAGGAGAGCCCGCTGTCGACCTTGGGCGACATTCTCGAGATCTTCGGCGGCGAGTAGCCAGGTTCGTCCCAGGCAGGGCTCGGGGAAGCGCAGAGCAGGCGCCCTTCTTGTGCTGAGGCATAAGAAGGGCGCCTCTTTCTTGCGCAGGGAGCGCGTGCGAATCTATCTTGTGACCGGGGCGATGGCGCGGATGACGGCGTCGACGGTCGCGGCGACTTTGAGCGGGTCGTCGACGTACATGAAGATCTTGCCCTTGAAACCGTACTCGGTGATCTCGGAGAAGAACACCTTGGGCTCCTGCTCTACAACGGCGACCTTCTCGGCAGCGGCGCGCGCGAGCTCGAAGATCTCTGCGGCGATCTCGTCCATGGGGCGCTCGTCGGAGACAACGGCGAACGGCACGACGACTTGCGTGGCGGGCGGCAGATGCACGAGTGCGGTGGTGGATATGACCGAGTTAGGGATCACGACGGTCTCGCCGCGCGTGTTGGTGATGGTGGTGTGGCGCCAGCCCACGTCGCGCACGATGCCCGACTCCGCGCCGACCTCGATGTTGTCGCCCGGTTTGACGATCTTCATGAACGTGACCTGCAGGCCGCCGATGAGGTTGGAGAGCGTGTCCTGGAAGCCGAGCGACACGGCGATACCGACGACCCCGAGGCTCGTGACGACCGCGTCGATGTTGACGCCGAAGCAGGTGTTGAGGATGGCGCTGCCGCCCACGATCCACACCGTGGCGCGCACGATGTTGACGAGGATGCTCGAGGAGGGCAGAGGCGTTTCGTCGCGGCGCAAAAGATGCGAGGTCACGCGCGCGGCGATACGCGCTGCCGTGAACGTGACGGCCGTGAGCACCACGAACCAGAACGCGGTCTGAACCCAGGGCTCGCTGACAAATGCCTGAACGGCGGCTATGGCTTCCTGCATGTTCCTCCCTGTGCGGCCGGGCGGTCCTCTGAGAATCTCAGGGTATCACGCCCGGCTCTGTCTAAGCTTCAGTGCGGCTCTTCTCGAGCTGCTCGACGAGCGCGCCCACGATCTCGATGCAGTCGCCCACGGCGCCGTAGCGGGCGGCTCCGAAGATCGGCGCCTCGGGGTCCTCGTTGATGGCAACGACCGTCTCGGCCCCGCCGATGCCGGCAAGGTGCTGAATGGCGCCCGACACGCCGATGCTCACGAGCAGCTTGGGCGCCACGGCAACGCCGGTCTGGCCCACCTGGTGCGGATACTCGAGCCAGCCCGCCTCGACGAGCGGGCGCGTGCAGCCTATCTCGGCGTCGAGAAGCTCGGCCAGGCGGCGCATGAGCGGCAGGTTCTTCTTGGACCCGATGCCGCGTCCGAGCACGATGAGGCGCTCCGCCTCGGCGATGGAGGGGCCGGCTTGTGCGCAGGCCTTCTCGATGATGCGGACGCGCGGCTCGCCCGCGGGGGGCGCGACGCGGGTCACCCGGCCGGTGCGGGCGGGGTCGGCCTCAGGCGCGCTGAAGATGCCCGGACGCACGGTGGCCATCTGCGGCCGGTGCGCGGGGCAGGTGATGGTGGCCATGAGGTTGCCGCCGAAGGCGGGGCGCGTCTGCTCGAGCAGGCCGGTCTCGGGGCTGATCTCGAGCACGGTGCAGTCGGCGGTGAGGCCGGTTTCGAGCCGCACCGCAACCTGCGGCGCGAGCTCGCGGCCAAAGGCGGTGGCGCCGTACAGGATGATCTCGGGCTTCAGGTCTTGGGCGAGCTGCGCGATAAGCTCCGCTTCCAGCGAGGCGTCCGCACGGTCGAGCCGCTCGTCCTCGCACAGCAGCACCTCGTCGGCGCCCGCGGCAATGAGCGCCTCTGCGCTGCCGGGGGCGGGGGTTCCGGCGAGAAGCGCCACGAGGTTCTCGCCGCGCGCACAGGCGAGCTCGCGTCCGCGGCCGAGAAGCTCGAAGGCAACAGGCAGGGGCGCACCGCTCGCGTCGAGCTGGCAGTACACCCAGACGTTACGCCAGATGCCGAGGTCTTCCGCCTGCGCCGCCGCGCCGCCGCGCACGAGCTCGATGGCACCCACGGGGCAGGCGTCAACGCATGCCCCGCAGAGCGTGCACGACTCCGTGACGCGCGCCGTGCGGTTCTCGACGACGATGCCCGCCGATGCGCAGGCGCGTTCGCACTGCCTGCAGCCGACGCACTTCTCGGCGTCGATGACGATTCCGGTCATGAGCGCACCCCCTCCATGATGCCCGCCAAGGCCTCTGCCTGCTGGGCGGCCGTCCCGTCGAAGAGCTCGACTGCTCCCGAGCGGTCGGGCACGAAGCAACGCACGACCTGGGTGGGCGATCCCGAGAGGCCGATGCGCGCGGGGTCGGCGCCGACGTCCTCGGCGCCGCGCACGGCAACCGGGGCGCGCTCGGCAGCGCGCACGCCCGCGATGCTCGGCATGCGGAGCTGAGCCGCCTCCTTGGTAACGGTGAGCACGCACGGCATTGGGGCCTCGACGACAACGGGGCCCTCGTCGGAGCCGCAGCGCACGACCACGGCACCGTTGCCCGCGCTGACAAGCTCGCTCACGTCGGTGACGCAGGGAAGGTCAAACGCTCCTGCCAGCTCGGGGCCGATCTGGGCGGTGTCGCCGTCGACGGCCATCTTGCCGCAGAGTATGAGGTCTGCCGCGGGCAGCGCGCGGATGCCGCACGCAAGGGCGTGGCAGGTGGCGAGCGTGTCGGCTCCGGCAAACGCGCGGTCCGAAAGCAGCAGCGCGTCTGTGGCGCCACGGGCGCAGGCGTCGCGCAGGATGCGCTCGGTGGCGGGGATGCCCATGGAGACCACGGTGACCGAGCAGTCCTCGTCGGCGGCACGCCGCGCGTCGGCGAGCTCGAGCGCGAGCTCGAACGCCGAGGCGTCGAAGGGGTTGATGACCGCTTCGCGCCCGTCGCGCACGATGGTGTGGGTCTCGGGGTCCATCTTGACTTCGGTAGAGCCGGGGACCGCCTTGATGCATACGACGATGTGCATCGCTTACGCGCCTCCTTCCAGGTACGCAGGGTCAAAGAGGTTGCCGCGCCCGAGCTGGCCGTACGGGTCGAGCGCCAGCTTCACGCGCGCCATCTCGCGCACGTGGTTCTCGCCGTACATGACGGCGAGGAAGCTGCGCTTGAGCTTGCCCACGCCGTGCTCGGCCGAGACGGCCCCGCCCATGGCGGTCACGCGCACAGCCCAGCTCTCGAAGAGCTCCTTGCCGCGGGCGTAGTCCCGGGCGTTGCGGGGCAGGACGTTCACATGGAGGTGGTTGTTGCCGATGTGGCCCCACGCGGCCGACTCGAGGCCCGCCTCGGAGAGGCTCGCGCGGTAGAGCGCCATGACGTCGGCGAGCTTGTCGTCGGGTACCGACATGTCGGAGCCGAGCTTGGTGATGGTGGGGTCGGTGCGGCGTCGTTCGTCGATGAGCATATTGACGCTTTCGGGCACAGCGTGCCGGAAGAAGCGCTGGGCCTCGCGGTCAACGTCGGTGCGCGCGACCCAGGTCGCCTTTTCGCTGCCGCCGGTCTCGTCGAGAAGCTCTCCGAGCCGGTAGAGCTCGTCGAGAAGCTCGTCCTCGCTCGTGCCGGAGAGCTCCACGAAGATGCAGCAGGCGGCCTCGGGGTCTATGGCAGGAAGGGCCGAGAAGGCTGTCGAGTTCTCGCGCTGAGTGCGCAGGATGTCGAGCGCGGCGGCGTCGAAGTACTCGAAGGCCGTGGCAAGGCCGAGCGCCGGGCGCGCCGCCTGGGTGAAGGCGACGGCGGCCGCCTCGGTTGTAAAGAAGCAGCTGACGCCCCATGTGGCGGCGGGCGCGGGCATGAGCTCGAGCTCGAGCTCGGTGATGACGCCGAGCGTGCCGTCGGATCCGATGAAAAGGTCGATGGCGTCCATGTCGTCCTCGACGAAGTAGCCCGAGGCGTTCTTGGTCTGCGGCATTACGTAGGTCGGCAGGTCGAGCGCGATGCGGCGTCCTGATTCGGTCGTGAGCTCGAGCGTGCGCCCGTGCGCCTTGAGCTCGCCGCGCCGCAGCGCCACCAGGTCGCCGCACGCGAGCGCCACGCGCAGGCCGCTCACGTGCGGGCGCATGGGGCCGTAGGCGTAGCTGCGCGCGCCCGACGCGTTGCAGGCGGCCATGCCGCCGAGGCAGGCCGAGGTCTCGGTGGGGTCGGTGGGGAAGATCTGCTCGGGCGCCTGCGCAAGCTCCTGCGCCGCGGCGAGGCTCTCGCTGTCCCAGTCGCGCGCGGGCAGCGCGCGGGCGCGCAGGTGCTTGCGAAGCTCCGAGAGCACCACGCCCGGTTGGACGCGCAGGAAGAACCGTCCGTCGGAGCTGCGGCGCAGTCCGAGGTAGGCGTTCATGCGGCTGAGGTTCATCACGTGGCCGCCCGTCGGAACGGCGCCGGCGGCGAGGCCGGTGCGGGCTCCCTGCACGGTCACGGGGGTGCGCACGGCGTGGAGTTCCCGCAGGATGGCGCGGACCTCGTCCTCGCTCGTGGGGAACGATATGGTCTCGGCGTTTCCTTGGGCGCGCGACTCGTCGCGCCGGTACTCGTCGTAGTTCTCGCTGAGAGGTTTGATCAGGGCCATGGGCCTCCTTTCGACCAGGGGAGGCGAGTCTTTGAGCCATCATAGCCCAGCCGTTGCGCGCGCCCTCGGCCTGCCATCAGACGGTAACAAAGGCCGCGCGGCAGATCCGGTGGAGAAGATGCGGTCTCCTTGCGCTTGTTCCGCGAGCGGATGCGCCCGCGCTGCGGCGCCCTTGTCGGCACGGTACAATAGCCGGCATATGGCCGCGCGCCGCTGCGGCGCGGAAGAAAGGCTCGGTATGGAACTGGTAATTGCGTACCTGATCGTCAACATCGCGGTCGGTGCCGTGACGTGCTTTTTTGGCAAGAGGCTCTTCTACATCATGCTCGCGTCGATCGTGTTTCTCGGCGTGCTGAACGTCGGGCTCGCGGCAACCGACGGCTCGGCGCTGTCGCTCTTCATCGCGGTGGTGCTCGGCATCGCCGCGGCGTTTCTCTCCAAGTACGCCTACAAGGCGGGCGTGTTTCTCACGGGCTTTGCGGCGGGGGCCTCGCTCGGCTTTATCGTGGCGCTGCTCGTGCAGGAGGCGTCTGCCTACCTCGGCATCGTCGTGGTCGTCGCCGGCCTCATCGCCGGTTTGGCGGCCGTACGCTGGTGCGACTTCTTCGTGAGGCTGGGCACCGCCTACGCGGGCTCCACCTTCGTGGTGTCCAACGCTCTTGCCGGCGCGCTCGCCTTTGACCGCCTCGTGCGCCTTGCCGATACGGCCGACCCGCTCGGGACCTTCCAGGCGCTCTCCGCCTACATCGGCGGGCCCTTCTCTGCCGCGCACGGCTCGGCGCTTCTTGCCGGCACGCTCGTGCTCACGATCGTCGGCGCCGTTGTGCAGCGCCGTACGGGCGAGAAGTAAGGCAGTCCTCGGCGCTACGCAAGCTCTACAACGGCATAGGGCGCACCGTCGGCGTCGCAGAGCGCCGCTACGGTGCGCTCGCTCGTTTGGGCGAGCTTGGGGTAGATGATGTCGCCGAGCACCGCGGCGCGCCGGTAGTCTACGCGGAGCGTGCGCGGCGCGGCCTCGCGGGGGAGAAGGTCGAGCGCCAGCTGCACGTACTGGCAGTTGTTCACGTGCTCGTTGGTGTCGATGAGCCCGCGGCGCACCTGAACGGGCTCGGCTGCTGCAAGCTCGTCGGGCACGGCGACGCGCCTGGCCTCGGCGGGCAGCTCAAGAGGCTCGTGCGTGCCGAACGGCTCGGTGTAGCGCGGCGCGGGGCGGCAGGGCCGGCCCTTCTCGAGGTCGATGAAGGCCCATGACGAGTTGGCCCGGGCGATGAGCTTGCCGGCGCCGTCTTTGAGGTAGAAGTTGCGCAGTCCCGCGACGCCTTTGAAGCCCGTGGCGAAGGTGCCCACAAAAACCTCCTCGCACAGCGACGGGTAGCGGTCGACGGCGATGTGCCAGTGCGTGAGCACCCAGGCGCGCTTCTCGTGCTTGAGCCAGGCCATGCCGATGCCGAGCGCCTCGGACTGAAAGGTGCTGCAGTCTTGGAAGGCGTTGACAAGGGCGGGGAGCGTCATGAGGCCGCGGTGGCCGACCTCGCTGTAGCGCACGTGCCACGCGTACTCAAAACGCTTGAGGTCGACTCCCGGTGCCACGGGATTGCTTTGGTCTGCGGCGGGTTCGTGCTCTGAAGCGCGCATGGCTGCCTCCGGTAGGGCTTGGACGCATGAGGGTAAGGATGCGTGGTAGGGTAAACGCATCAGAGCATAGCACGCTGGGTCGCCGCCGGCGGTTTTGCGCTCGGGCGCGGGCGGTGCGCCGCAAGGGAGGAGGTTGCGATGGGCGGATGGGAGCTCGAGGTTCTCCATGCGCTTCAGGCGCTGCATGCTCCGTGGCTCGACGCCTGCATGTGCGCGCTTTCGTATATAGGCGGCGGCGCTCGCGTGTGGCTCGTCGTTGGGGTGGCGCTGTTTGCTTGTCGCAAAACGCGCCGTGCCGGCCTGGCCGTTTTGATCGCGGCGCTTATGTCGGAGGCCGTCTTTCCTGTGATCAAAGCGCTGGTTGCGCGCCCGCGGCCCTTTGAGGTCGATCCTTCGGTGACGCTTCTCGTTGCTCCTCCCGCCGACGCGTCGTTTCCGTCGGGGCATGCCATGGTTGCGTTTGCCGCCGCGAGCGCGCTCGCCGTTTGCGTGGGCGCGCGCCGGTGGGCGCTCTGGCTGCCCGCGATGCTGCTCGCTGCAGGCATAGGCTTCTCGCGACTGTACCTCTTCGTGCATTGGCCGACCGACGTTGCGGCAGGCGCGCTGCTCGGCGTAGCGGCGGGGTGCCTTGTCGGCACGCTCGCAAAGCGGGGCCGCAGGGGTGTTGCCGGCGGGCAAGGTCGCCGAGCCGGGGGAGCGGGCTAAAAAAGCGCGCCGACCGGGGGGTCGGCGCGCGTGGGCGGTTCTTCTCGCCAGCGGGTGCTACTTCCTGCCGAAGAGGCCGCCGAGCATGTTGCCGATGCCGCCGAGCGGCGAGTCGCTCAGGGCCTCGCCGATGCCGCCCAGGCCGCCGAGGGCCGAGAGGTCGATGCCGCCGAGGTCAAGGTTGCCCAGATCGAGGTTGCCAAGGTCAAAGCCGCCGCCGGCAATGCGCTCCTTGACGCCGTCGATGACCTGCGAGACCTCGCCTTCGCCCAGCGCCTGGCCGGTGATCTCCTCAATGGCGGCCTGGGAGTCCTGGAGAAGCTCAGCCGCCTTGTCGGGGGCGTTGCCCACGGTCGCGAGAACCTGGTCGATGCTGGCCTGGATGTCCATGATGCGTCCTGTCTCTTAGGGGGGGGTCGGGACGTGGGCGGGCGGCGCGGAGCGGCCCGCTTATCGTCGAAGAATACCATGGTTTGTCGAGGCGCTCCGCGGTGAGCGCCGTTTCGCCAGGCGTTCTTTGTTTGGTAGGATGGGGCCACTTGAGCATTGAGGAGCTTGTCATGGCAACCGAAA
Source organism: uncultured Collinsella sp. (assembly GCA_949287065.1). Lineage (GTDB taxonomy): Bacteria > Actinomycetota > Coriobacteriia > Coriobacteriales > Coriobacteriaceae > CALUOB01. The sequence continues at coordinate 1,545 of CASEEV010000051.1, read as the reverse complement.
AACTCACCGAGGACCTTCTCGCCCGCCTGCTCGCGTCGACGAGCCCCGAATCGTATCTCGACCAAGGCGAGACCATCGACCGCGCGCTGCCCGACTACTTGCGCGAGCTGCTGCTCGACCGCGGGATCAAGCGGGCCGACGTGGTGCGCGCCTCAGGGATTAACGTTACCGTGGTGTACGACATCTTTGCCGGCAAGAGCCTTCCCGGGCGCGACCACGCCATTATGCTCGCGTTTGGCCTGCGCTGCTCGCTGCGCGAGACGCAGCGCCTGCTGCGGCTTGCCGGCGTGTCGGAGCTGTGGGCCAAGGTGCGCCGCGACGCCATCATTATCTGGTGCATCAACCAGGGCTATACGCGCGAGCAGTGCGACGACCAGCTGTGGAACTTGGGCGAGAAGACCCTGCTTGCTACCGGCCGTCTGCGCTGAGAAGCGGGCAATTCAGTTGCCCGCTGAAGCGCGCCCCTGAGCGCTCAACTACAATTGTTCTCATCGCTTGGCTGATGGAGGGCGCTTATCGCGCCTGCGCCGGCAAGGAAAGACGCGCGAAGAAGGCGGCTTAACAGCAAGATGCCACAGGTGGGGACGGACAGTTTGAACGAGGAGCAGCTCATGCACGCCATGAGCATCGATGACGCCTACCGCGTGGAGCGCGTGCTGGCGAGCGGTGCCTGCGGTGTGACGGAGTGCGTCACCATAGAGGGCTCCGGGCCGTTCGTGCGCAAGCGCATACCTGCCGAGCGCGCGCATCGCGGCGTGTGGGCGTCGCTGGCCGACTGCCGCTGCCGCTTTCTCCCCAAGGTGTGGGCGACCTACGAAATGCCCGATCAGTTTGTGGTGGTGTACGACTACGTGCCCGGCGAGGGTCTCGAGGAGTATGTGGCCGAGCGCGGCGCGCTGAGCGCTGCCGAGGCCGTGCGCTTGGCGGGCACGGTGTGCGAGGCGGCCCAGGCGCTGCACGAGCACGGCATCGTGCACCGCGACATCGCGCCGCAGAACGTGATCGTGGCACGCGACGGCGCGCACCTCATTGACCTGGGGATCGCTCAGATCGGCGATGGCAACGGCGCGCGCGAGGAGGAGCACTTCGGAACATGGGGCTTCTCGGCTCCTGAGCAGTACGGCTTTGCCGAGACGGACGCCCGCTCCGACGTGTACTCGCTTGGCAGACTGCTGGGTTACATGCTCACCGGGGCGCGCCCGGATGACGAGGCGTACGAGCGCCTGCTTGCCGACGGGGAGACCGAGGCGCCGGCGCTGCGCGCGGTGGTGGAACGCGCGTGCGCCTTCGAGCCGAGCGCGCGCTACCAGTCAGCCGCCGCGCTTGGCCAGGCTCTTGAGAGCGCCCTTGCCGCGAGCGCCGATGGGGCGGGGTCGGGCCCTGAGTCGGTGGCCGGGCAGGCGGGTGCGTCGGAGCCTGCTGCGGGGGCCGGGTCTGCTATGCCCGCAGAGGACGCGCCCGCTGCCGCAGGGGTCGGTGCGGCAGCGGGTGCGCGCCCGTGGGCGGGTCGCGCGGTCGGGCGACGCGTTGCGGTAGCGGCGGGCT
>CASEEV010000050.1 GCA_949287065.1 uncultured Collinsella sp. | reverse complement strand
CGTTGCGGTAGCGGCGGGCTGCGCCGTGCTTCTCGGCTTGGGCGCCGTTGCCGTGTGGCATGCAACGGGCGGGGGAGAGGTCCCCGCAGCCGAGGGCGGCGCGCCCGCGGTCAGCGCCGGTGGGCAGGCAGGCGACGGCGCAGACTCCGATGCGCTTCTCGCCCAGGGCGGAGAGGTCTCCCGCGCCGCGGCGAGCGCTCTCGAGCTCGTGGCGCAGAGCTGGTCGCCCGAGCCCGGGGGCGTGGTGAACTACGTCTTTGGCATTGCGAACAAGAGCGGGGAGTTTGAGGTCGACTATCCCGAGGTCGTTATTACCGGGCGCGACGCGGACGGGGCGACGCTCTTCTCGGAGACTATGACCCTCATGGCGGTCCTGCCGGGCGAGACCGTGTATTTTGGCGGGTTCGCCGGCGCGGGCGAAGCGCCCGAGACGGTCGAGTTTGAGCTTGAGAAGCCCGATGCGACGCAGCTGGTGGCTTCGAACGTTGCCGAGTCGCCGTTTGCCGTGCATGATGCGCGCGAGGCGTCTGACGGCGCGGGCGGGTTGAGCGTGACGGGGTCCGTGGCGGTTGAGGAGGAGGTCCGTGCTGCCGCCGGTGCCGGTCAGGTGGCCGTGACCGCGGTTCTCGTGGACGCGGCGGGGCGTCCGGTGTACGGCGGAACCGCGTTTGTGGATCGCCCTGCCGTGGGCGAGGCGGCCCCCTTCGAGGTGGTTCTCCCCAACGCTCCCGACCATGCTGCGATCGAGGTATACGCCCAGGTTTGGTGAGGCCGCGCCGCCTTCGTGCCCTTCGGCCTTCGGCTCCGCCCTGTCCTTCTCGGCGTCCCTTCCTCTTCCCGCGCGGCCCAAGCCAAAAAGCGCCGCTGACGGCGTTTTTTGGCTACCCTAATCTACCTGCGAGAATAAGATAAAACACCAGGTCAGACACGCTGTTGTACCTCTGCCAAATAACGCCGTTAACAGCGTTATTTGGCAGAGATTTCATCGTCCACGAGAAAGACCGGCGGCGGGCACGGATTGGGAGACCCTTTTAGAGTCCGAGTACGTCTCGCTTCTTTTTCTCGAACTCTTCCTCAGTCAGAATCCCGGCGTCAAGAAGCTCCTTGAGCTGCTTGACGAGGGCAATTTGATCGGAGAGGCTTGCCGCGGCATGTGCTTCCGGTTTTGCAGCAGCGGTCTCTGTTGGGATGCTGGCAGCCTGCGGGGATACCTGCGAGGCGTTTCTCGGACTCAAGCCGTCAGCGAGGTTCATGCCAAAGATCATCCCGCCCGCATCGCCGAGGCCATTGTCGCGCACGCCCTGCGCGATCATCTGCTGGGCGGCCACGTTCGCGGCGTGCTCGGAAACGTCCTCGTACGCGGCGACGCTCATCTTCTTCTCAGAGAACTGCCTGACGAGTTCGCGGGACTCGTCGGAGAACTCGATGTTCTCTACGGCAACGGCGACAAGTTCCATGCCGAACCGCGAAGCCCAGGTGCCCGCGTTGCCTTCGTCGGACGAGATGCGGTTGCGGATGTCGTTGGCTTGGGACGGAAGCTCCGAGATGCGGTGTTCTGCGGAGAGCTCGTTCACGGCAACGTTGAAGGAGTGGAGAAACTCGGCGATCATCTGCTCGCGCACGGTGCGGTCGTCGAACGAGTAGGAGATGACTCCGGCAGGGACGAAATTGCGGACAAACAGAGTCGGGTTCGTCACGCGAACGGTAAACGACCCGTACGCAAACAGCTCGAGATCGGTTTCGTAGAACAGATCGTGATAGACAAGGGGTCCGCGCGTGCCGAACTTGACGTTTCGGATCTCCCTCAAGTTGACGAACGCGACGCGTTTCTCTTCGGGAGCGATGCCGGAGAACCCGAAGCGCTCGGCTGCCTGATCGAAAAGAATCTGCCCGACGCCTGTTTCTTTGCGGTCCTTCTCGTCAAAGACTGATGCCTCTCCGTTTCGGTATTCGTAGCCGCCCGGCGTGGTGATGACCTGCTCGATTCCCGATTGGCTAAACACGAAGGCGGCGGTGTTCTCGGGCACAAAGATAACGGTACCGTTGCTGAGGATGTCCTCCGACCCGAAATTGTTGCCGTGCCCGTCTTGCGTACGCTTGCGAATGCCGGGCGCTACGAGCGTGTGCTCGTCGAAGGGAGCGGAGGTGACGATGTCTTTCCATTGATCGGAAAGCACGCCGCCGATGGAGTCGAACGCTGCGTCAAAGAGGCCCATGGTTTACTCCGAATCTGCTTAGAGCGTTGTGACGGTGTCGCAGTACGGGCATGTTGCGGCGCTGCCCTGCTTGCCGGTGAGCGGTGCATGGCACCCGGGGCAACGGATGCTCCTAAGGGCAGGTCTCGCGGGGGCTGCCTTCTGGTCGATCTTGGGTTTGCCGCCGACGACGAAACCGCCGACAAGGTCTTTAGCGCTGTCTACGAGGTTGGCGATATCGGGCGGCAGCGAGTCTTCGCTCGGGATGTTGGTGGTGTTTCCAGAGGCAACCTGGCGCACGGCATATGCCCAGCGCTCGCAGGTTCTTCGCGAGCCGTTGGGAAAACGAAGCCTCACGACTTCGCTGTCAAAGAGAACTTGCAGCCAATAGGTTCCGTTGAGCTTGGCAACGAGCGCCTGCGGACCATCGGCGGCGTGCTGGAGGGTCGTGAGGGGGAATCGCTTGCAGTAGGTTGCAGAGCGAAAGAGGCCTTCTCTCCGCGTATCGACGAGAATGAGGTTCTTGCTGGTGAGAACAAGCTCGTCGAGATTCTGGTCGGTGCCTCCGTCGTTCAAGATGACGGATCGTTCTTGAAGTATGAGAAGCTCGTTTTTTGCGAGCTTGAGCTTTGCCATAAGGGCTCCCTAGTAGATGGAGATCGATGTTTTTATCGTAAGAAGGGGCTGGATTTTTGCATCAGTTGCCAGCTGAATCGGTGCTGAAAATTCAGTTGGCAACTGATGAAAGGCGCTTCGGCCAAATCCACAATGAGGCCAGTGCCGCAAGCTGGCGGCGATCGATCCTCGAGGAGGCGCGCATGGAGTGGGAGCCCGTTAAATCCAAGAAGGCCGGCAAGAAGCGTGGGTGCCTGAGGATCATTGCAATACTGGCCGTTGTGGTGCTGGTGATTCAGATCATGAGCTGCGTGACCTCGCGCCCCGAGCCGCTCGAGTGGCCCACGTCCGGGTTGGCAACGCTTTTGCCCGACCCGCCGACGGACAAGGGCAAGATTATCTCCAGCAGCGATGACTATCTGAGCGCAAACGTTGAGGAATGCTCGTCGAGCGACTTTGCGGCATATGTCGAGGACTGCAAAGAAATCGGCTTCACGATTGACGCGAAGAGCGATGCGGGCTCGTATAGTGCGTATTCCGAAGAGGGCGCGCATCTGGACCTGTATTACTATGAGTCCCAAGACGAGTTTTCCATAACGCTGGACGCGCCCGTAGAGATGGGCACGATCTCCTGGCCCAAGAGCGGTGCGGGCGCGCTTATTCCCGCGCCCGAGTCTACGGTTGGCGAGATTGCCTCCGACAGCAGCGATCGCTTCGTTGCTCGAGTTGGCGAGACAGATTCCGATGCGTTCCAGGCGTATATCGATGCCTGCGCCGACGCCGGCTTTACGGTTGATTATGATCGCAGCTCCGAGCGCTATCGTGCAGAGAACGCGGAAGGCGTGTCGCTTGCGCTCGATTACGAGGGCTTCAACACCATGGGCGTTACGGTTGACCTGCCCGACGACGCGGAGGCAGAAGCTGAAGACAACGCCGCCGAAGAGGAACCCGAGCCTGCCGAGGAACCCAAGAAGAGCGACGATGCCGAAAAGAAGGCCGAAGGCAAGGAGTCTTCGGGCGCCGAGTCCAAAGCAGGGCAAACCGACGCCAACGGCGTGTCGCTTGAATTCAAGTCTCAGATGGACGAATACGAGAAGTTCTTCGACGAATTTGTTAAGTTCTTCGAGAAATACGACGCAAATGATCCGAGCATGTACGTTCAGTACGCGACCATGATGGCGCAATATGCAAAGACTACGGAAGCGATCCAAAGCATTGACCAGGACTCGCTCTCAACGGCAGATCAGTACTACTACGTCGAGGTGACGGCGCGCATTACGGCGAAGCTCGCACAGGTTCAGCAGAAGATTGACGCGTCGGAATCGTAGACTTGCCAGCTCGATCTAAAGCAAGGCCTGTTCTTTGGTGGCAAGGGCATTAACTGAGCGCCGGGGTCCGTGTGGGCTCCGGCGCTGTTGTTTTGTGCGGGGATGTGGAAGGTCTCTTGTTTGGTGCTGAGCATGCTCGGGTACATGCTCTTTGTGTTTTTCCATGACTAAGACGGCTGACGGGCGTGCCGAATGGACGGAGGAGCGGTGGAAAAGGACGCTATGTTCTCGTCGCATGAATCGGGCTTTATGAAGCGGCTGCTCTTGGCCCAGTCGGCGGTTGACTACGATGTTAACCGACGCGGCGAAGAGGGGCTGATCGAGCACCTCCTTGCTGACGATGCAACAAAGGTGCTTCTGGTAAACAACGGGCTTCTGGCGGTGCCCAAACGCAGCGCGGACGTTTCGCCTGGTGCGTTGGATTGCACGTACGACCCTGCCGCGCCGCGCCCCGACGCGTCCGCTCCGGGAGGCGCCATGCAGCTCGCGCTTCTCGGCAGCAAAGAGGTGCGTTCCGAGCTCAACGAGACAGGGCGGCTGTTCGTCTTTTTGGGTACCGACCGCACGGTAGATCCGCCGGTCAGCTACGTAGCTCTTGATATTACGCGTGCCACGAACGGTCCTCGACGCGGGCGGACGAGCGTAGACCGTGAGTTTGGCTGCCAGTACGATACCTTTCCTTCCCGAGCGCTGGGCGCGTTCGATTGGGTCGAGCTCAGGTCGTTTGCTCCCTGTGCCTCGGCGCGCGACGCTGGTCTTGCCACGAGCGCAGTTGCGGTGAGCATGTGGCAGAACATGCAGCGCTACTGTCCCGCATGCGGCGCGCCCGTGCGGCCGGCGCTTGCTGGTTGGGCGCAGACCTGCACCAACGCCGACGACGGCAATCGGCTGCTCTTTCCGCGCATCGAACCCGCCGTTATCACGGCGATCGTCGACGACCAGGACCGCCTGCTGCTGCAGCACAACACGGCGTGGCGACCGGCGTTTCACTCGGTTTCGGCGGGGTTTGTCGAGGCAGGGGAGAGCCTCGAGCGTGCGGTTCGCCGCGAGACCATGGAGGAGGTCGGCATCGAGCTGGGAGAGGTGCGCTACCTCGGATCGCAGCCGTGGCCGTTTCCCGCGTCGATCATGCTGGGGTTTCGCGCCCGGGCGCTCAGCCCGGACATTCGCGTTGACCACGAGGAAGTGGGCGCGGCGCGGTGGTTCACGCGCGAGGAGCTGACGCGTGCCGTTGCGTCGGGCGAACTTGAACTGCCCGGTCGCGCGTCGATTGCGCGCCATATGATCGAGGACTGGTTCGGCGGCCGACTTGAGGAGCCGCGTGCCTCGTGATCGCGTGCGTTGCGTTGCGGCGTTTTGCCACAGCGTTAGAATGTGGACTCGTAGCACAAGGTGCGTGCGGAAGAGAAGCGCGCACCGATACGCAAATCAAGGAGCATGCATATGAAGATCGCGATTCCGACCATGGGCGCTGGTGGCATGGAGTGCGAGCGTTCCGGCCATTTTGGCCACTGCGATTGCTTTACCGTTGTGACTGTTGAGGGCGGCGACATCACCGCTACCGAGATCATCGAGAATCCGCCTCATGAGGAGGGCGGCTGCATGCGTCCGGTGGGCATTCTTGCCGACAACGGGATCGATGCTATTGTGGCAGCTGGCATGGGCATGCGTCCGATGATGGGATTTGCCCAGGCGGGCATTACGGTGTTCTTTGAAAACCAGACGCCCAACGTGGGCGAGGTCGCTCGCATGGCTGCCGCCGGCGAGCTTCCGATAATGGGTTCTGACCAAGCCTGCCATCACTGACGTTCGGGTCAGACGCTGCGGCCGCGTCCAGCGGGCGCCTCGGCCCTCGCTCTTCGGCCATGACTCGGGCTCGACGCTGCGGGCGCCCTCGCTTCCGCGTGCATAACCTGGTCCGCTTTGAGGCCGGCTTCCTTCGGGGAGCCGGCCTCGCTCTATTCCAACCGGCCTGCGGCGCGCATGCCCGGAGTTTCCGCGGCGAACTGCTCAAAAAATCGGATAATCAGTCTTTTCCGGCGCCGGGGGCCTCCGGGCGCATGCATCCGTGCGCGTTCGCCCAGGATGCGGATATGGCGATATGCGACCATCCTGTCCCGGGCACTCAGTAACGACTTATTATTTGATTTTTTGAGCAGTTCCGGCCGGAATAGCGGAGCGACCGCCGCGCGGGGCGCGGGGGCACCGGGGCGAGGGGCGTCGCGAGGGGCGGGCGCCGGGCCCGGAGGGGTTGGGGCACGGCTCGAAAGGGCGCCGGGCGGCAGGGAGGACGTCGGGCCCAGTCTTCCTCCCGGGTTTCGACGGATATTCGAGCACTTTTCGGGACCTGCCGGGTAGACCGGGACCCGGCGACGCTCTGACCTGCGGAAACGCGAGCCGTGAACCCCGGTCTACTCGGGGTTTCCTTAAAAGTACTCGAATAACCGGAAAAACCTGCGGGGGCCGGCGTGCGTGAACCGGTTCGTCCCGCCGCGGCGGGCCCCTGTCCGGCGATGCCGGGCCCGCGCCCGACGGCGCGGCGCCCCCCCGCTTCGCGACCGACGCCACAATTCCGACAAAACGGGGCCCTGAAGTGCTGGAAGCGTGGCGCCGGTGGCCGCGGATTGTCGGAAGCGTGGCGTGGGTGAGACAAGGCTGGCATTCAGGATGGGACGGGTCCGAACGGGGCAATAAAACGTCGGGCGCGCGGCTTGGGACCGCGCACCCGGTAAGGCTCGTAGGGGCAGGCGAGAGGTCCGACGTGCCTGTTTACATGACCTTGGTCGCCGCGAGTTTTTCTTCCACCTTTTCGTTCAGGCCAATGAGGGGGCGGCGCAGCACAAGGCCGAGCACGAGCGCCGGCACCACATAAGCGCCTAACCGAGCAAGCTCGAGCCAGAAGTCGTTGTTCCAGATGCCGAACTGGGCGGCGCGGAAAGCGTTCTCGGCGTGCACAAAGGGCAGCCAAGAGTAGATGGCCTGAAAAACAGACGGAAGCATCTGCCGCGGGAAGGTGCCTCCTGCCCCAGCTACCTGCACGACCATGAGTACGACCGCCGCCGCCTTGCCCACGTCTCCAAACGAGGCGGTAAGCGAGAAGATGATGTTCACAAACACAAACGATGCGACCCAGCCGGCGAGAAACGCAAGCATCGGATGGGCGCATTGCACCCCGAGAAAGAGCGCGTTGCCGGCCCAGATAAGCGTTGCCTGCAAAAGGCCGATGCCGGCGAACAGGCCAAGACGTGCCAGGTAGGCAGCGGTTTCGCCCGTGCCGAGGCTTTCGCGCACGCCTGTTCCGGGAACCGCCTTGAGAAGCGCCGCCATGACCACGCCTCCGATCCAGATGGCGAGCGTTGAGTAAAACGGCGCCATGGCGGACCCGTTGTTTTCGACGGGGAACACCGGCGTGCGGTCGATCTTTACCGGCTCGGCGATAAACGCGCCGATCTCAGCGGGCTCGGCGGTGAGGATCGAGCGAATCTGATCGGTATCGTGCCCTTCGAGCGCGGATCCGAGACGGTCGTGTAGGTCGCGCAGATCGGTTGCCTTTTGATCGAGCGCTTCGGCGGTGTCGGCAAGCGTAGCGCGCGCAGCGCCAAGATCGTCGCGTGCGTCGGTAGCAGCAGCGTCGGCGCTTTCCAGCGTGCCGGCAAGGTTGCCGGCAATTGTCCTGGTTTGAGCGGAAGCCTGCTCCACCATGCCTGCCAGGTCTTCGAGCGCGGGTGCCACTGAGCCGTCGAAGCTGTCCTTCAGCTCAGCGAGGTCCTTGCCGGCGTTGCCTGCGAGTTGCTTGAGCTCCTCCTGCGCGCCTTTTGCATCGGTGGTTCCCTGCTCGAGGTTGCCCTGCGTTTTCTGCAGAGCGTCCGAAAGCTCGGTCAGCTCGTTGATGGCCTGCTGTACGCGATCGGCGAGGCCCTCGATCGTCAGCGTCACCTCGTGCACGCGATCGTACTCGACCGAGCCCACCTCGTAGTGCTTTTCAAAACGCTTGGTGAGCGCGTCCTGACCGTCGAGTCGGTCGGCCAGTTTCTGCAATGCGGCAATCTGCTCGTCGCAGGCGGCCTGCGCCTTGGCAAGGCCGTCGCCGATGCCGTTTGCTTGCCCTTCAGCCGTGGCAAACGCCTGGTCGATGGCATCGTTTACGCTACCGAGGGCCTGCGCGCTCGTCGTGAACGCGTTGCCGGCAGAGGTCTCGGCGGCATCGAGTGCGTCTTGCGCGTCGCGGATGCCGTCGGCCGTGCTGGCAAGCGCGTCGGCTGCGTCGTTGGCGGGAGCGGCAAGGTCCTGATAACCCGTCGAGCTCGACCCGAGAAGCCCCTGCGTCGAGGCGAGCAGCTCGTCTGCCCCGCGCATATCCGCCGACGCACGGTCAAGCGCGTCGGCGGAGGTCTCGAGCGCTCGGTTGAGGTTGCCCGCAAAGCGCTCGAGCTCGTCGTCGCCGAGCACGTTGCCGAGCTCGTCGAGCGCGCCGGTTCCCACGTCGGCCACCGCGCGGGCAAAGCTCGCGTTGATGTCGCGTTTCACGGCGCTCGCCGCCTTGTTGGTGACGATCTCGGCGATGGCGTTGAGCTTCTCGTTCTGCAAAAAGACAACCTCTGCGGGTTCGCCGTCCACGGCCCCCGTGAGCAAGCGCTCCGAAAAGTCCTCGGGAATGATGAGGGCGGCGTAGTACGCCCCCGATCGCACGCCCTCGCGTGCCTTCTCCTCGCTCACCGACACGTATCCGATGCTCTCCGAGGTGCTGAGGTCGGCGGCCACGCGCTTGCCGAGGTTCAGCCTCACCGGGAGAAGGTCGCTTGCGTACCCCTTGTCCGAAGACGCTACGGCAACCGCGAGGTTCTTGGTGTTGCCGTAGGGGTCCCAGCTCCCGGCAATGTTGAACCAGGCGTAAAACGAAGGCACCACCACGATGCCGAAGAGCACGACAAGGCTGATGACGTTGGCCCGCATGCGCCGGACGTCATGGCGGAGAAGATTGCCAAAACCGCTCACTGTTCTTCCTTTCGCTGGCGCTCGATCGCGCGCCCCAGCTGCTCGTTGAGCTGAGCCGGAGTGCGGCGCGCAAGTTCGAGCTCGCGCGCAAGCCGATCGTGCAGGTATTCAACGACGACGAGGTACATGCACCCGACGGTGAGCGCAAGCGTCCACCAGGCGAGAAGATCAAGCTTGCCCGGCACGACGAGTCCGAGAAGCACGAGCACGGGCGCCGCGACCGCAAGCCCGATAAAACCGCGGCGCACAAGGCGCGGGTACGACCGCTCAAAACGCTTTGCCCGCTTCATGGTCTGCGCGCGGTAGGCGTTGGTGGCCATGAGGGCGCGGACGATGCCGTCGATTCCCGGGCTGTTCCCGGCAGCCGTTTGCCGCTCGGCTATGAAGAGATCGCCGCCTGCGAGCTCGCGATCAAAGAGCCCCACCACGTTGCCGAGGCGCCGCCGCACGCCGAGCCCGAGCGCGAGCGCGGGAAGCAGAAACAGGAAGAGCACAAACAGGTCGTGCGCGTACGCAAAACCGTAGAAGCCCGCCACGGCTTCGCGCATGGCGTTGATGCCGTACGTGAACGGCAGCCAAGGCCCCAGCGCTTGGAAAAAGCCGGGCTGCATCTGAATGGGGTAGAGCCCCGACGCGCCCGGTATCTGGAGCACCACGAGCAGCACGCCGAGCGCCTTGCCGATGTGCTTGAAGCTCGCTGCCAGCGCATAGACAATCCCCACGTACACAAACGACGCGACCACGCCCGTCCCCAGGTATGCTGCAGGCGATACGCACTGGACGCCGAGAGCGAGGTCGCCCGCGCAGCAGATGAGCGCCTGCACCTGTCCGATCAGTGCGAGCAAAAGGCCGCGCCCGGCAAACGCCTGCCACGGCGCGATGCCGCCCACGCCCTCCTCGTCGACCTCGAGGTGATAGATCGCAACAAGTACGAAGCCGCCCACCCACAGCGCGAGGTTCGTGTAAAACGGCGCCACGCCCGAACCGTAGTTCCTCACCGGGTAGACCGCGTCGCTGCGCACGGACACCGGCGACGCCATGAAGGCGCCCACGTCCTCGGGGTCGATGCCGAGCGCGTCTTTGAGGTGCGAGAAGTTCCGCGCGTTTTGCAGCACAGAGAGCTCATGGGCAAGATTGCGCATGTCATCGGCGTTGCCGCGTAGCGACTCCGCCGCGTCCTGCGCCACGTCGGACCCCTCCTCGAGCAGGCCGTCGAGCGCTTTAAGCGAGGTGTCGGCGTTGCCGAGAAGCGCAGGCAGGGAGTTCGCTGCGGCAGATACCGAGGCGCCGGCGTCGGCGAAGGCGTCGAGCCCCTCCGACGCCTTGGGCGCAGCCGTTGCGGCGATGTCGTTTTGCAGGGCGGCGAGCTCGTCTGAGGAGGTGCGCACGGCGTCGTTGACTGCGTCGGCGAGGTTGCGCACGCTGTCGGCCGACGCCTTGACGTTGTCGGACGCCTGCTGAAGGCCGTCGATCTGCGCGAGCTGCGTGTCGGAAAGGCTCACGAGAACATCGATCTCGCCGTCAAGCTCCTTCTCGATCTCGGTTTTGATCTGGACCGCGTCCTCGGTGGGAGCGTCGAGGCTCGCAACGACCGTGCGCACGTCTTCGAGCGATCCCTTGAGCGAGACGACGGTGCCGTTCAGCGACCTGAGCTCCGAGAGAGCGGCGTCGAGCTTGCCCTGGGCCCAGCCTACGTCGCCGGCGAGCGCGCCGATGTCGTAGGCTGCGGTCGACGAGATGCCGGCGATGGCAGACGAGCCCGTGCCGAGCGCAGCGGAGAGGGCCGAGAAGTTCGCCTGCGCCTCAGAGCGCGCTGTGCCGAGAAGGTCGCGCCCGCGCGCCAGGTCGGCTCCCAAGGTCTCGCTCGCCCCGGTAAGCTCGCCGATCGTCGCGCGGGCGTCGTCCACCGACGTGCGGGCAGACGCGAAGGTGCCCTTCGTCCCATCCAACGTGTCGGCGAGGTTCTCGAGGAGGTCCGCGGTCTGCGTCAAATCGTCCTGCGCTGAAGATCCCGCGGCGTCGAGGTCCTCCGACGCGCCTCCCAGCGCACCCTGGAGCTTCTCGGTGACGGTTTTGCCCACGACCGAGGCAAACTCGTCGGCGATCTGCGATTCGAGCTCCCCGGCGCCGGTGTCGGTCACCTTGGGCGCGACGGCGTTTTCTTTCTCGTTAACGTAGTAGGCAATGCGCGCCGGCTCAACATGGCCGTCGAGCACCCCGGCGAGCCCTTCGGTAAAGTCCTCGGGTATGACGAACGCGGCGTAGTACCTGCCCGCCTTCACGCCCTCCTGCGCCGCGTCTGCGCTTGGTGCAAACGTCCAGCCAAGCTGGTGGTTCTCCTCAAGGCGCTCGCGCACCATGCTGCCGGCGTTGATGTTGCCGAGCCCTTCCACGTTGGCGCCGCGGTCGAGAACCGCAACGGCAACCGGAACCGTCGAGGTGTTTTCGTACGGGTCGTTGTTGGCAACGATGTTGGTCCACGCGTACAGCGAGGGGATGATGCAGACACCCAAGGTGATGACGAGCCCCACAGGGTTGGTGAGGATGCGCTTGAGGTCGCGCAGCACGATGCGTAAAAAGGTGCTCATGACCTGCCTTTCTCGTGTTGATCGGCAGGAATACTACCCATTTATAGACTTATCCACATATGGGGAATAGACTCTATGTCTAAGCAATGGATCGGCAAGATCTGTGAGTTTGGCAACAGAACGGGAGATTATGACGATGAGCGGCGAAGGCAGGGCGGGTGCCCCGCGCGTGGACCGGCGGGTGCGGCGCAGCAGGCGCGCCATGGTCGAGGCGTTTGACCGACTGCTTGCCACCAAACCGCTCGACAAGATCACCGTGAGCGCCATCGCGCAGGAGGCCGACGTTGACCGCAAGACGTTCTACCAGCACTTCGGGAGCGTCGACGGGCTTGTCGACGCCATCGCCGAGGCGTTTGTGGCGAGCATTCTGGACGAGGTCGGCGCGAGCTTCGACCGTTCCCTCATTGCCGAGGACCGCGCAGCGGCGCTGCGCACCTTCTTCCGCGCGCTTGTTGAGCACCTGAGCCAAGGGCTCGAGCGGGAACGAGGATACTTTGAGAACATGCCCGCCGACATGCTCTTCGAGCGGCTGCTCGCCCCATTTGAGCGGCAGATCGTCGAGAGCGGGCTGCTCGCCGGCTACGTTCCCGACGAGAAGATCGTCTCGTGCCTCTCGTTTGTGCTGGGCGGCGTGCTCGCGCTTTTCAGGTGGTGGCTTGCCTCGGGCGAACCCGTGCCGATCGAGGAGCTCGCCGACCTGGCGAATACCCTCACCGAAAGCGGCCTGCGCGGCGTGCACGAGGTGTAGGACGCAGGCGAGGGTGCGTCTACACGCCGCAGAGCGCTTTGCGGACGAGAAGCGCAAAGGCGTCGGCGCCGTCAGGCGTGAGGTGAATGCCGTCGTCGACGAGGTACTCGCTGTGGCCCTCGCTTGCGCCGTGCCAGTCGATGATGCCGACGTTGTCGTACTTGTCGGCGAACTTGCGCAGCACCTTGTTGTTGGGATCCTGCAGCTCGAGCGGGCACCTGATGGTGACGAAGTAGAGCGGCTTGCCGTCGACGGCGTCGACGAGCGCCTGCACGGTCGACTCGTCGCGGATAAGGCCGTTGAGGCCGAGCGCGAAGATCACCGCGTCGGGCTTGTAGCCGCCGGCAACGTCTTGGGCGTACACGTCTTGGCCTACGTAGAGCTGGCGGCTGACCTGACCGTCTACGAGCGCGTTGGGCAGGAGCTTCTCGAGCGCCGGCTTGGCCCCTTCGGTCACGGAGTCGCCGATGATGAGGACGTGCGCGTCGCAGGTGCCCTTCTTGGCGTTGAAGGTCCACGACTTATAGGGAAGGTTCTTGGGCACCTTCTCGGCCACTGGCTTGGGCTTCTCAGGCTCCTTGGGCTTTTTGGGTTCGGCCTTGGTTTCGGCCGACCCCTGGTCTGCGGAGGCGTGGGCGGCGGCCGTTTGCTCCGCCGATCCGGCGGATGCCTGCGCGGCGTCGGACCCGGCGGCAGCGCGGCGGCTCACGAGCTCGGGGCGGAGGGCAACGGCACGCTCCTGCGCGATGGCCTGCCAGTCGAGCGGCGCGGCGGCAAACGCTCCCACCGCGCAGGCCCCTACGAGGGCGCAGCACACGGGCACGGCTGCGGGTACACCGCGGGCCGGCATCTTGGAGCGCTTTTTACCGAGGCGCGCGCAGGGCTTCTCGACGAGCCGGTAGAAGACCTCGGCGGCAACGAGGACCGCTACGAGCTGGAGCGCGACCTCCCAGCCTGCGAGCGCGGTGGTGCGCGTGGCGGGGTTCATGAGGATGAGCAGCGGGTAGTGAACGAGGTAGAGCGAGAACGACCGCGAGCTCACGTAGCGCAGGGGCGCGCACGAGAGCGCGCGGTTGAGGATGCCTTCCTGTCGCTGGGCGCCGGCGAGAAGCACGCCGACGGCGCATGCGGCGACGAGGTAGCCGCCGCGGTAGAGCGGCGCGCTGTCGCCGCGGGCGAGGACGAAGCCCGCGCAGAGCCCTGCGAGGCAGAGCAGGCCGGCGAGCGTGGAGAGCGCCCCGCGCAGCCGGGGCAGGCGCTGAGAGCGCGACTTGGCGGCAAGCGGAAGGGCGAGCGCCACGAAGGCGCCGACGAGAAGCTCGGCTGCGCGCGTGTCGGTTCCGTAGTACACGCGCGCGGTGTCGCCGGTGGGGTTGAAAAGGCATGCCATGAGGGCGGTCGACGCCAGGACGAGGCCTGCGATGAGCGCCAGCACGCGCTTGCGCGACGCGAGGGCGCTGCGGGCGGCGAGCAGCACGGGCGGCCAGATGAGGTAGAACTGCATGACCACGCCGAGGTACCACAGGTGCGTGAGCGGCGAGGGGAGGCCCGCGGCGGCAAAGTAGGGCACCTGGCGGAAGATATAGGACCAATTGCTCACGAAGAGGGCCGCGGGTAGGGCGTCGGCCTGGACCTTGGGCAAAAGGCTCGGCGCCACGGCGTAGGTGCCGAGCGCGGTGAGCGTGATGATCGCGAGCACGGGCGGTGCCAAACGCGTGATGCGTCGGGCGATGTAGGAGCGGTAGGAGAACGGCTCTCCAAAAGATCGGTGCCGCGTGATACTGACGGTGGCGAGAAATCCGCTGATCGCAAAGAAGACGGTGACGCCTAAAAAGCCGCCGGGCAGAAGCGAGGGGCGCAGGTGGTAGAGCACGACGCCGATGATGGCAATCGCACGCAGGCCGTCGATGGCGCCAATGCGGCGCTCGCGTGAGCCCCTCGAAGTCATATGCAGATGCGACGCCTCGTGCGACTTCCGGCGATGCGTGTTGCCGTGCTTGACGGATGCCATTCCCATATGAGCCTTCGGTTCTATGCGGCCTTTCTGACGCCACCCATTGTAGTCCCTGGGGCTTGGGGAGGGGAGGGCTGGTTTGAGCGACAGGCTGAATACTAAAGGTCCTCTTGAGGTGTCGAGATCGGCGCGAGCCCAAACTCCTCGACCAGGCAGTCAAGCACGCCCGGCGAGATAAACGCAGGCAGCGTCGGTCCGATCTTGATGTTCTTGACGCCGAGAGCGAGCAAGGTGAGCAGCACGCTTACGGCCTTCTGTTCGTACCACGAGAGCACGATGGTGAGCGGCAGGTCGTTGACGCTGCACTGGAGGGCGTCGGCAAGGGCGAGCGCCACCTGGACCGCGCTGTAGGCATCGTTGCACTGCCCCATGTCCATGAGGCGGGGGAAGCCGGCGACCGTTCCCAGATCGAGGTCGTTGAAGCGGAACTTGCCGCACGCGAGCGTGAGGATGATGCTGTTCTTCGGCGCCTGCTCCACGAGCTCGGTGTAGTAGTTGCGCCCTGGACGCGCCCCGTCGCAGCCGCCTACGAGGTAGACGTGCTCCACCTCGCCCGACGAGATCGCCCCGATGAGCTTGCCGGCCACCGAGAGCACGGCCTCGTGACCGAAGCCGGTGGTGAGCATGTCGCCGCCGTTGATGCCCGTGAACAGAACATCCTCGGGGTAGCCGCCGAGCTCGAGCGCGCACTCGATGACGTGCGAGAAGTCCTTGTCGGGGCCGACGTGCTCGATGCCGGGGTACGTGACCATCTCGGTGGTGAACACGCGGTCGCTGTAGCTCTTCTTGGGCGGCATCAGGCAGTTGGTGGTAAAGAGCACCGCTCCGGGAATGCCGGCAAACTCGCGCTGCTGGTTTTGCCATGCGGTGCCGAAGTGCCCTTTAAGGTGCGGGAACCTCTCGAGCTCGGGGTAGGCGTGCGCCGGCAGCATCTCGCCGTGGGTGTAGACCGACACCCCCGTTCCCTCGGTCTGCTTGAGCAGGGCGTAGAGGTCGAGAAGGTCGTGGCCCGAGACCACGATGAAGGGTCCCGCCTCGACCTTCATCGAGACCTTCGTGGGACGCGGCGTCCCGAACGTCTCGGTGTTGGCGCGGTCGAGCAGCTCCATGCAGCGGTAGTTCTTCTCGCCGACTTCGAGAGCGAGGTCAAAGAGCTCGCGTGCGGGCAGGTTGTCGCCGATGGCGCGCAGGGCCTTGAGGAAGAACCGGTTGAGCTCGCGGTCGATGTAGCCGAGCACCCAGGCGTGGTAGGCGTAGGCCGCCATGCCGCGGATGCCGAAGAGCACGAGCGACTTGAGCGAGCGGATGTCTTCGTCGGCGGTCCAGACGAGCGAGAGATCCGCGTCTTCGGCGGGGTTGCGCGGCGCCACGACGTTGCGCTCGGCGTGCACGCGGTCGATAAGCTCGAGAACGGCGTCGGCGTCGAAGCTGACGTTGGTTACCGTGGCAAAGAGCCCCTCGACGGTGATCTGGGCAACGGGTCCGGGCGCCTCGTCGGGTTCCACGGACCGCGCGAGTCCGATGAGGGCGCCGGTCAGCTGGTCTTGAAGCCGCGCGACGTCGGCGGGTTTTCCGCACACGCCGGAACGTCCGGTGCATGCGGCACAACGGGCGGTCTGCTCGCACTGATAGCAGAACATCTGGGGGTTGAAAAACGCCATGTGAGCCTCCCTGCTCTGTAGCCGGGCCGTCCGGTGGGCGGCTTTGGGGCTCAGGTATACTGCGCCGCCCAAAAGGAGTATGTTGTTTCTACAACAGACGGGAGGGTTCGATGGACTACACGGTTCTTGCACAAACCGAGCTCTTCTTGGGTTTGGGGCCGCGCGAGGTCGAGGCACTTCTCGGCTGCCTCGGGGCGTACGAGCGCACGTATGCGCGCGGAGAGCAGATCATGCGCGCCGGCGACGTGACCGAGCACGTGGGCGTGGTGGTTTCGGGCAGCGTCAACGTGGTGGTCAACTACTACTGGGGCGACCGCGCGATCTTTGGGCACATCTACGCGGGCCGGGTCTTTGCCGAGACCTACGCCGCGCTGCCGAAGCGGCGCATGCTCGTGGACATCGTTGCCGCCGAGGACGCCGACGTGGTCTTCGTCGCCATGCCCAAGCTCATCAGGACCTGCGGCAAGTCGTGCCCCTTCCATCACGAGGCGATCGAGAACCTCGTGCGCCTGTCGGCCGAGCGCTCGCTCGCGCTTGCGCGCCGCATGATGCACATCGCGCCGCGCACGATTCGCGAACGCGTGCTCTCGTATCTCTCCGACCAGGCGACGCGCGTGGGGTCCGATCGCTTTACCGTGCCGTTCTCGCGCCAGCAGCTCGCCGACTACCTCGGCGTCGACCGCAGCGCGCTGTCGCACGAGCTCTCCAAGATGCAGCACGAGGGCCTTATCGTCACGCGCCGCAGCTACTTTGAGCTCAAACGGGGCGCTTGGGGCGAGCGCTGAGGAGGGCAGATGCGCCTCGTTGGCTGGGCCAAGCGGTTCAGGGCGTGGCGCGCCTGCGGGCGTGGTATGTTCTTGTGCAACGTGCAACTTCGAGGAGGACGCTATGGCTGAGAAGCTTGAGCAAGACGCCTGCGCGGCAGGTTCGCAAAAACCCGACGAGCTCTACACGGTCGGCGCCGAGCGCCGGCTGCCGCTGCCGGAGCCGGTAAGCGCCAAGATGGCGTGGGAGTGCGGAGAAGAGCGCATTGCCTACACCGCTTCTGCGGGGCATGTTGACGTGCGCACCGACACGGGCGCGCTCGTGGGCAAGATGTTCTTCCTCTCGTATGTGGCCGACGCGCCGGCGGATGCCGCGCCGCGTCCGGTGACGTTTTGCTACAACGGCGGTCCGGGCAGCGCTTCGGTGCCCGTCAACATGGGCGGTATCGGCCCCAAGCGCGTGGTCACCGACGGGTTGAACCATCTGGCAACACCGCCGCGCGTTGAGGACAACCCCTCTACGCTGCTGCGCGTGAGCGACCTCGTGGTTCTCGACGCACTGGGCACCGGCTACTCCGTCGTGGCGGAGGACGCCGATACGGCGCGCCTGTGGAGCGTGGACGGCGACGCCGACGCGTTTTGCCGCGCGATCATGGCCTGGCTCAACGAGAGCAACCGTTGGGGCTCGCCGGTGTACCTGTTCGGCGAGTCGTACGGCACGGTGCGCAACGCCGTGCTCATGCGGCTGCTCACGGAGCGCTTCGTGCCGCTTGCCGGCGTGGTGATGCTCTCGTCGGTGTTTGACTGGGTGCAGAAGATGCCGGGCTCCGACCTGGGCTATCTGGGGCTCATGCCCACCTACGCCGCAACGGCGCGCCACTTCGGCAAGGCGGGCGCGGGCACGAGCGAGGCGGCGTGGTTTGACGAGGCGATGGACTTCACCGAGCGCGTGTACGCGCCGGCGCTCTTGCGCGGCGACCGTCTGAGCCTTGAGGAGAAAGGCGCGGTGGCACGCGAGCTCTCCGAGCGCATCGGGCTCGACGCGGCGTTTATCGAGCGCAACAACCTGCGCATCGACCTCAGCACTTTCCGCAACGAGCTCCTGGCTAAAGAGGGCCTCGTGACCGGCCGCTTTGACACGCGCTTTACCACCTACGCGCCGTGCACCTCGCTCGGCGGCGGCCAGCAGATCGCCGGTGACGCCTCATCCGACGCGGTCGAGGCGGCGTGGGCGGCGGCGTTCCGCCAACACCTCAACGAGCTCGGCTACGAGGGCGCGCCCGTGTACCCGTTGAGCAACTTCATGAGCGTGGGTCTCGCTTGGGACCGTTCGCATGAGGTTCCGGGCACCGGCATGCGCGTTTCGGCTCCCAACGTTGCCTACGACATCGCGGTGGCGCTCAAGCACAGCCCCACCGTGCGCGTGGCGGTTCTCGGCGGTCGCTACGACGCGGCCACGCCGTATTGGAACGCCGTGCGCGACATCTCGTGCCTGTTCTTGCCCGAGGAGCTCAAGCGCCGCGTTGAGTTCAAGCTCTACAGCTCCGGCCACATGGCCTATGTCGACGAGCCTACGCTCGAGGCGCTCGGCCGCGATATGACGGAGTTCTACGCGCAGTAGGCGCGCAGGCGCATCCCGAGGCCTACCGCACCTTATCGTGCACGTGGCGGGCTTCTCTGAGAAGTGGTGCAACCTGGGACGCGACCTGCAAGACGAGATCATCAACCGTACCGAACAGGCATTTTAGGAGGTCGTTATGTCGTTTCGCCCTATGCGCCGCGGGCGCCAGGAGCTTTCGCGCGAGGAGTGCGAGGCGGTTCTCGGCCGGGGCTCGGCAGGCGTGCTCGCCGTTGCGGGTGACGACGGGTACCCGTACGCCGTGCCGCTGAGCTTCGCGTTTGACGGCGGTCGCTTGATCTTTCACTGCGCGCGTTCCGGGCACAAGCTCGACGCCATCGTGCGCGAGCCCAGGGCGTCGTTTTGCGTGGTGGACCAAGACGAGGTGCACCCGGAGGAGTTCACCAGCTACTTCCGCAGCGTCATCGTGTTCGGCACGATGCACGTGATCGAGGACGATGACGAGAAGCGCGCCGCCGCTGAGGTTCTCGGCAGGCGCTACGCCCCGGAAGAGACCGAGGAGTCGCTCACCGCCGAGATCGACAAGTTCTGGCGCCAGCTCACGATGCTCGAGATGCGCATTGACCATATGACGGGCAAGCAGGCCAAAGAGCTCGTGCCCGTTCGGTCGTAGCCCCCGTACACGCTCTTCTCGCCGCCAGCCGCCGCGTGCCCGTCGCAGCATATCTCCCGCGTTGCGTCGGTGCCCGCTCGCCGATGATGCACGCTCCCTTGTCAGGACAGGGGGACGCTGGATGCTATGCTCGTTTGCAAAGCGGGCACCGCTGCGAGGCCCGCTTTGGGGTCTCGCCGTGGTTCTCCCGAGGCAGCGCGGGGCGGGGCCCGTTACGCTTGGCAGGGATGCCCGCCGAGGAGAGGGGTCCCGCAACAGAGAAGGAGTTTCGCATGGCACTACCCGAGGGATTCCTGTGGGGCGGCGCGGTTGCCGCGCATCAGCTCGAGGGCGGCTACGACGAGGACGGACGCGGCCTGTCCGTTGCCGACGTTATGACCGGCGGGTCCAACGGCGTGCCGCGTCAGATCACCGACGGCGTCGTGGAGGGCAAGTACTATCCCAACCATAAGGGCATCGACTTCTTCCACACGTACCGCGACGACATCGCGCTCTTCGCCGAGATGGGCTTCAAGTGCTTCCGCACGTCCATCAGCTGGTCGCGCATCTTCCCCGAGGGCGACGAGCTCGAGCCCAACGAGGCTGGCCTCAAGTTCTACGACGACATGTTTGACTGCATGCTCGAGAACGGCATCCAGCCCGTCATCACCCTGTCGCACTTCGAGATGCCCTACGGTCTCTGCAAGAAGTACGGCGGCTGGGCCAACCGCGAGCTTATCGACCTC
Source organism: uncultured Collinsella sp. (assembly GCA_949287065.1). Taxonomy (GTDB): domain Bacteria; phylum Actinomycetota; class Coriobacteriia; order Coriobacteriales; family Coriobacteriaceae; genus CALUOB01. Next base: position 17,233 of record CASEEV010000050.1, on the reverse strand, counting down.
TTCGTGCGCTACGCCAAGGTCTGCTTCGAGCGCTACCACGAGAAGGTCAAGTACTGGATGACCTTCAACGAGATCGGCAACCAGTTCAACATCTCGAACCCCATCTTTGGCTGGACCAACTCCGGCGTTGTCTTCACCGACTTCGACGACCCCGAGAAGATGATGTACCAGTGCGCGCACTACGAGTTCGTGGCGAGCGCCAAGGCCGTCAAGGTCGCCCACGAGATCGACCCCGATCTCATGGTGGGCTGCATGATCGCCTCCGGCCCCACCTATCCGCGCCAGTGCAAGCCCGAGGACGTGCTGCTCGCCGACGACGCCAACCATCACATCTTCTTCTTCGGCGACGTGCAGTGCCGTGGCGTGTATCCCAACTACGCGCTCAAGATGTTCGAGCGCAAGGGCTGGGACCTCGACATCACCGACGAGGACCTCGCGGTGCTCAAAGAGGGCCCGGTCGACTACATCGGCTTCAGCTACTACTCTTCGAGCGTGGTCGACTCCACCGTCGAGATCGACGTTTCCAAGTCCACGAGCTCCATGGACCCGCACAACGTGCCCAACCCCTACCTCGGCGCCACCGACTGGGGCTGGACCATCGACCCAGTGGGTCTGCGCATCATGCTCAAGCGCTTCGACGAGCGCTACAACGGCATGCCGCAGTTCATCGTCGAGAACGGCATCGGCATGTACGAGGACCTCGACGAGAACAACACCGTTGAGGACGACGCGCGTATCGAGTACTTGGGCGCGCACATCCGCGAGATGAAGAAGGCCGTGGAGGAGGACGGCGTCAACCTCATCGGCTACACGCCGTGGGGCTGCATCGACGTGGTCTCGTTCACTACGGGCGAGTACGCCAAGCGCTACGGCTTCATCTACGTCGACATCAAGGACGGCGGCGAGGGCAGCGGCAAGCGCTACAAGAAGAAGTCCTTCAACTGGTACAAGCACGTGATCGAGACAAACGGCGAGGAGCTGTAAGTCTGGCATTCAAGATGCGCGCTGCGCTTTGACGCGCAACGACTAAAAGCCGCGCCCGCACCTTGCATAAGGTGCGGGCGCGGCTGTCATTCTCGGCGTAGGACACATGACGAGCGGGCGTCCCGGCGACGCGCGACTCGGGCCTCTCGGCGGGTGGGGCTCTGCACTAGAGCGCGTCCAAAGCTGGCATGGCGCAAGCGGTGCCGCTCGTAGCGGGCACGCTGTGCAAAACGACGTTCGCGGCGAGATTTTTGCGCAGAAATGACTTCGATACGGGCGGCGTGCGCAAAAAAGACTTCGATACGGGCGGCGTGCGCAAGATGGGGCACGATACGGGTGTCCAATTGCTTCCCGGCGAGAAAGAGCCCACGTAATGACCGTGTTTACTCTACGGATAGGGTACTCATATGGAGCATCGCCGCAGCAACCTACGGCGGCGCACCCGTATCGCGACCGATTTTGCGCAGGTCGCCAGTAGCGTGCATGTTTTTGCGCAGGCCGCGCCAGGCGCATTGCGTTCCAGAGCTCGCAACGTACGGTTGCGTTTCCAATCTGGCCGAAATGCAACTCAAATGTGATGGAATTAGGGGAGATGGGCTGCGATCGTATGAGAGGAAGGTCATGACAGGAGCAACCTACGAATAAAGGAGGGCCTCATGAGCTTTGGCGAGAATCTCTATCTGCTACGAAAGGGTCGCAACATGACTCAGGAGCAGCTTGCTATGTTGCTCGGTGTTTCCAGACAGGCTGTTTCGCGCTGGGAGTCCGAAACGGCGTATCCTGAGATGGACAAGTTGGTGCGCCTTTGCGATATCTTCGGCTGTTCCTTTGACGAGCTGATTCGGGGGCATGTCGAGGATCTTCCTTCTTCTCCTGAGCTCGCCGTGCCCTTGGGTACCGGCAGTTCTGATCTTTGTGATTACGACAAGCACATACGCGGTCGTGCGCGCCTCTTGTCTTCGGGCGTGGCTGCTTGCGTGCTTGGGTTTTGGGGGGTACTGGCTTGTGCGGTGGTCGTGATCGTCCGCATGCTGTCAAGGACAACCAACAAGGAGTTGTAGACTTACCCGGCTGAGCCATTCACGGTGCCCCGATATGCAGTAGACAGAGCAGGCACGTGCACATTTGAAATGCAGGACAAACGAGTGACTCTTTGACTTCTTTGCCTCGGGTTGATTTGTTTTGCGCCACGTGCGATTTACCAACGCATCCGAGACGGATGGCGAGGGGGCGCTCGCGCTGTTTGGCGCGGGCGCCCCCTCGCTGCGGCCTGGTGCCTGTTTGCGTTATTCGTTGGGATTGATAAGTTCGAGTGCCTCGAAGTGCGCGGTTGCCGGGTCAAAGTCATACACGGTGATGCCGCAGTTGCCAATGCGGCGCCCATCGCCGCGCAGGCGCTGCTCGGCCTCAAGTCCCTGCGCGCGCAAAAACTGTGCTACCGCAGCGCCATGGCTCGTCATGAGGACGCTGCCGTGACCGGGGCGCTGCATGAGCTCAGTGATGGTCTCGACGAGACGCGCACGAAACGCCATCTCGCCCTCGCCGCCGAAGGGCACGTAGAAGTCGCCGTAGGGAAGCGGCGGGTTCACGTCTTCGGTGAGACCCTCGAACGAGCCGAAGTTCCACTCCTTGAGGCCTTTTGCGCGCTCGTAGGCAAGGCGGCTCTGTCCACTCTCGGCAAGCACGAGCTCGAGCGTATCAACGGCGCGCTCGGAGGTGGAGCTGTAGGCATGGTCGAACGTCACACCGTGCTCGGCAAACCAGCGACCAGCTCCTCGCGCCTGCTCGATGCCCAGCTCGGTCAAGGGCGAGTCGCACCATCCCTGTTTGCGCTTGAGCACGTTGAAGAGGGTCTGACCGTGGCGCATAAGATAGAGTTTGGACATGGGGTTCCTCCTTTACATACGTTGAATCCTATGATGCCACGGTTTCCCAGCTGTTCAGTGGCTCGCCCTCGAACTGAACGAAGCTGCGGTGCCCCGTGACGGGCAGCTCATCGAGCGTTTACGCCTGCCGGGAGTAGTCGTTCTGAGCGAGCACGAAGGCGGGCGGTTCTTCGGGGACGTCGTAGTAGGGGCGCTGGGACAGGGCGTTTATGCGCGCCATTTCGTCCGCCGTGAGCTCGAAGTCAAAGATCTCGAGGTTCTCGCGCATGTGCTCGGGGTTGAGCGTTTTAGGAAAGACCGCGTTGCCCTCTTGGACGCTCCAGCGCAGCGCTACCTGCGCCGGAGTCTTCCCGTGCGCTGCGGCGATCTCGCTCAGAACAGGCTCGGCGAGAAGCGCCCGAGGCCTTGATGGCGCGGCCCACGGCGACCTCGTTGAAGTAGACGTTGGCGGTGTCGATGTGCGTGTAGCCGAGCTCGATTGCCTGGGGGAGGCAACGCTCGACCTCTTCGGAGCTCATCATGTACACGCCGTAGCCCATGGCGGGGATCATAAGGCCGTTGCTCATGGTAAACAGAGAAACCGATGCAGCCATAGCATGCGCCTTTCTCGCATGGAGATATCTTTTTTTCGGTGAGGCGCGCGAGTCGCCCCTTTGCGCGGCGTTCTGCATCGCCGCGGATCTGCGCTGGAGGCGGTAGGGCTCGACACGGCACGCGGTTGTGCGACAATGGGCGGCGCTTGGTGGTCGTTTGTTGGCAAGGGGTGACCGGGGTGCTTGAGCCGCTCATACTCGGACTGTTCGTTGCGGTGCTCGTGGCGTGCGTGGCGCTCGGTGTGCCCACGATCTGCGCGCTGATCGTGGGCCTTGCGCTGTTTTGCGGGTACGCGTGGCGCACGGGGAGCAGCGTCCATGAGATCGCAGCCATGTGCTGGCACGGCATCAGGCCCATACGCCGCATCCTCGGCATGCTCGTGACCGTGGGCGTGCTCACGGGCCTTTGGCGCGCGGCGGGTACCATTCCGGCCATCGTTGCCTACACGGTTCCCTTCATCACGCCGGCGCTCTTTCTGGTCATGACGTTTTTGCTCAACTGCCTCGTCTCGGTGCTCACGGGCACCTCGTTCGGCACGGCGGCAACCATGGGCGCCATCTGCCTGTCGCTTGCGGCGGGCATGGGGGTGCCTCCGGTGCTTGCGGGCGGCGCGGCGCTTTCGGGCGCGTTTTTCGGCGATCGGTGGTCGCCTATCTCCACGAGCGCGCTCTTGGTGGCAAACGTCACCGGTACCGACTTTTACGGCAACTTGCGACGCATGCTGCGCACGGCCATCGCGCCGTTTGCGCTTGCCTGCGTTGTGTACCTCGCCCTCGGCGCCTTGGTTCCGGCAGGTTCGGGGTCGGCGGCGCTTGTCGGCGAGCTCGACAAGGTCTTCGATCTCAACCCGGTGGTTCTCGCACCCTGTGCCCTGGTGCTTGCGCTCGCGGCGCTGCGCGTCGACATTCTCGCGGTTATCGTGGCAGGCATTGCGTGTGCCGTGCCGCTCTGTTTGGGCGTGCAGGGGATGAGCGTTTACGAGGTGGCGCGCACGGCGGTTCTCGGGTTTGCCGCGCCCTCGGCAGGTACCTCGGCGCTTGCGGGTGGCGGTATCGCCTCGATGATTTCGGCGGTCGAGATCGTGGTCGTCACGTCGATGTACGCGGGCATCTTTGAGGAGACGGACCTTCTGCGCGGCGTCGGGGCCGCCGTGTCGGCGTTTGCCGCGCGTGTGTCGTCCTTTACGGCGACGCTGGACGTTGCGGTGCTCGCGTCGATGATCTCGTGCAACCAGACGCTCGCCATCATGCTCACGCACCAGCTCAGCCGCGACCTTGCGCCCACCGCGCAGGAGCACGCGCTCGATCTGGAGGACTCGGTCGTTCTGGTTGCGGGACTCGTGCCCTGGTCCATCGCGGGCGGTGTGCCGCTCGCGTCGATGGGCGCGCCCGTCGAGAGCATGGCGCTCGCCGTGTTTCTCTACGCCGTCCCGCTCTGCCGCCTGGTGGCTGCCCGGCTCAGAAAGAGAAGCTGAGGCGCCGGGGGAGTGCGCCGCCTTGAAGGCCTGGGCGCGATGTTTGCCGATGCAGGTACCGATTGGTATACGATCTGATCAAACGACCGAGATAGATCGGGGGACGGCATGGTGGACGGTGCGACGTTGCAGGCGCTGACGTGGGCGGCACTGGGGTGCGGGTTCACGTGGCTCATGACCACGGCGGGCTCGGCGGTTGTGCTCTTTATGCGCAGGGAGCCGCGCGAGGGGCAGCTTTCGCAGCGCATCTTCTTAGGGTTCGCTGCCGGCGTCATGATCGCCGCAAGCGTGTGGTCGCTTCTGAATCCCGCCATCGAGCAGGCGGAGGAGCAGGGGCAGATCGGCTGGGTCCCAGCCGCAGGCGGCTTTGTGCTGGGCGTGGCGTTTCTCATCTTGCTCGACACGCTGCTGCCGCACTTGCATGCCGATGCGAAGGATCCCGAGGGCCTGCCGAGCGACTGGAAGCGCACGACGCTTCTGGTGTCGGCGGTAACGCTGCACAACATTCCCGAGGGCATGAGCGTGGGGCTGCTCTTTGCCATGGCGGCTCAGGGCTACGACGGCTCAGACGGGGCGTATCTGGGGATGGCGTTTGCGCTCGCCGCGGGCATCGGGTTGCAGAACTTCCCGGAGGGCGCCGCCGTTTCGCTGCCGCTGCGCCGCGAGGGGTTTTCGCGCGGACGTGCCTTTTTGGCGGGCAGCCTCTCGGGCATCGTGGAGCCGATCTTCGGGGTCGCGGTGGTTCTCGCCAGCGGCTGGATCGCGCCCTTCATGCCGTGGCTTTTGTCGTTTGCCGCCGGCGCCATGATCTACGTGGTGGTTGAGGAGCTTATCCCCGAGGCGCATCTGGGCGAGCACTCCAACGTGGGGACTCTTGGCGTGGTGGCCGGCTTCGTGGTCATGATGGTGCTCGACGTGGCGCTGGGCTGAGCTGGGCGCCGTTCCAGGTTACTCCTCGTCGGGAGCTTGGCCGTTGTGCGCGAGCCATTTGCACTCCGTGAGCTCCATTTTGGTGAAGACCGCGCGAAAGCTCGAGTCCTCGGGGCTGCACGCGTAGACGCCAAAGCTGATCTTTCCGGCTGCCTCGTGCATATGGCAGATGCGCATCTGGTGGAAGGTCACGCCGTCTTCGGAGCATTCGAGGCAAAAGTCGTCTTCGCGGCGGCTCAGGCGGTACCACATCGACGTGACCGAGGCGGGGATCTCGGTGGTCGCCCAGTCGGAGTAGCCGTGGTTGGTCACGACGCTTCCCAAGTGCTGGAACCGATCGTTTTCATACTCGATCGAGCCTTTGAGCCAGTTTTCGCTGTCGAGGTACACAACAACGCCGCACTGGTCAAACCGATGGCGGCTCTCGGCGAAGTCCGTCTTTACCGTGAAGGAGAAGAACTTCTCGTCTGTGGTCATCTGCAGGACCGGCGCGTTGTCGTTGCGAAAACGGTAGTACGTGCGCTGCCAGAGGTCGGTGTGCGGGTTGGTGACGATTTCGATCCGATCGGGGGAGACGGAGCAGCTTTTAGGTTGCCGGGTCCAGATGAGATCGCCTGCGTTGAAGTCCATCGCGCTTCCTCTCTTCTGCCGCTGTGGCCGCGCCGGGCCTCTGCGGCGCGCGGCAGGGCCCTGTGCGTTGACACATGTATGTGATCGATTACAATCGAAATTATTATAATAGTCATAATAATGGAGTCAAGCATGGGCGATACCGGTGACGTCCGTCGGGCAAATAGGGGGCACGTGCGGCGCGTCCTGTGGCGCGGGGGCGCCAGGACCAAGGAGGAGATCGCGCGCGAGGCGGGCATCAGCTTGCCGACGGCGAATACCCTCCTCAACGAAATGGCCCGTTCGGGCGAGGTGGTGTCCAGCAAGGCGCCCAACGGCAGGGCGGGGCGCACGGCGCTCGCGTATCGAGCGAACGAGCAGCACGGGCCGGTGCTCGAGCTCTCGTTCGAGGTCGTCGCTTCGGGGAAGCGCGTCTGGCGCGCCGAGGTCGTCGGTGTCCTCGGGACGGTGCTCAGGGCGCGGGAGGGCGCTTCCGAGCAGCTGTCGTGCGAGGCGCTTCTCGACGCGGCTCGCTCCGTGCTCGACGGTGGGCTCGACGTGCGCCAGGTGGTGCTCGGGGTTCCCGCCATTGTGTGCGAGGGTAGGTTGCGCCACTGCGATGCCCCGGAGCTCGACGGCGCGCCGCTTGTAGACGTCCTTGCCCAGGGCAGCGGCCTGCCCGTGCATGCCGAGAACGACATGCACCACAAGGCCTACGGGTGCTACCGGGAGCTTGGCGTCGACGCCGAGACCGTGACGCTGGCGAACTTTCCCGCGCGCGTGCTGCCGGGCACCGCGACCGTTGCGGACGGAAGGGTGCTTCGCGGCGCCCATCGGTTTGCCGGCATGATCGGCTTCATCGATTACGGCATGGCGCGTGAGGAGTATCGCGCGCGGCTCGAACGCCCCTCTGCGCGAAGGCTCATCGCCCAGGGTCTGTGCTCGCTCATCGCCGTGCTCGACCCGGGGCTTGTCGTCTGCACGGGGGACCTGGTTGACGAGGGGGAGCTCGCTGTGATCGAGCGCCTCTGCGCCGAGCGCATACCTCGCGAGTACCTGCCGCGCTTTGCCTACCGGCAGTCGCTTGACGATCTGTACCGGGCGGGGATGCTCGCCTGCGCGCTCGACGCGCGCGCAGGGAGCGGAGAAGGCGCATAGCCGCGGCAGCGACGCGGGGCCAGGCCCGACGGAGGGAGGCGCAGCGCTTGTATGGTCGCATGTTTGAGGCAGGAAGCGATATGACCGATATGGGGGAGCAGGAGAAGCTCGCGCGCGGGCTTTGGTACGATCCGGGCGAGAGGGGCTTGCGCGCCGCGCGTCGGCGTGCGAGCGAGCTCGCCTTTGAGTTCAACGCGACGAGTCCGTCTGAGCCGGCAGCGTCGTCACGCGGGACGTTCCCTCGGGCGTTGTCGCAGCAGGCGTGCCCGTGAAGATTCTGCACGCTCTTACGGAGGCGGATAGCATCGACGGCTGAGGTACCGATGCTATCCGCCGCTGGTTGTCCAACTGCGCGCCCGGCGTGCTCGGCGGGGCAAAACGGCGAGATGGCGGAGCTGGGGCACGGCCCCTTGGCTGGGACACGGTCCCTTATGCTCGCACGGACGCAAGGCGCATGTAGAGCAGGGGGTAGGGGCGGCCCTCTTCGTCGAGGTCGGTGCGGCGGTGGGTTCTGAAGCCCAGATGCTCGTAGAACCCTACGGCCTGCGGGTTCTGCTCGTTTACGGTGAGCTCCTCCACGCCGAGGTTCTCTATGCCGTAGCTCAGCAGCTTGCGACCAAGGCCTTGCCCGCGCGCCTCGGGATCAAGGAAGAGCATCTCGAGGCGGCCGTCCTGTACGCCCATAAAGCCCACCGGGGCGCCGCTTTTCTCAGCAACGACGAGCGTGCCGACGTTGACGATTGCCCGGGGCACGAACGGTTTGATCTTAAAGATCTCGGCTTCAGTAAGAAACGCGTGCGTAGCACGCACCGAGCGCTCCCAAAGGGACACAAGCTCGTTGACGGCGGGGGGTGTGCGGTCGGTAACCGTACGGATCATGCGCTTCTCCTTGTCGATGCGGTGCTGCGGCTGGTTGCTGGCGGCAGATGTTTGCCGTCGGCGGCTGGTTGCTTGGCTGGCCGCAAGATTACACAAGCGGCCGGATGTACCACAAGATTACGCATCCCGGCGTACGTAGTCGAGAAAAACGGTCTGTAAATGCGGGCGGCTGCGGAATCTTGCGGGAGGGGTATACTGCCTTGCATATCTGATGCAGGCACAGAATCGGGGCGAGGCGCATGGCGGGCAAGCGTGCAAAGACGAGAAGGGCGACGTTGGAGCGCGTCTACACGCCCGGCCTGCCCGTTCCTACGGTTCCCGCCGGCGCGCCGACGGTGGGCGTGGTGCTCGAGGGCGGCGGCTTTAGGGGCATGTATACCTCGGGCGTAACCGACGTGTGGATGGAGAACGGCATTACCGCCACGGCCACGATGGGCGTGTCGGCAGGCACCACGTTCGGCTGCAACTTCAAGTCGCTGCAGGCGGGGCGCGCTCTGCGCTACAACAAGCGCTTCTGCGGCGACCCGCGCTACGCGGGGTTGAAGAACCTCCTGACCACGGGCGACCTCTTTAGCAAAGACTTTGCCTACGGGCGCCTGCCGTGGGAGTTCGACGTCTTTGACACCGCCACCTTCCAGGCCAACCCCATGCGCTTCACGGTGGTGGCAACCGACGCCAACACCGGCGAGCCCGTGTACCACGACCTCGATCGCGGCGGCAAGGAGGACATCGAGTGGATCCGCGCGTCGGCGTCCATCCCCGCGCTGTCGCGTCCGGTGCGCCTCGAGGGCCGCGAGCTCTTGGACGGCGGCACGTCGGACTCCATCCCTTACGCCTGGATGCTCGACCAGGGCTACGACCGCTGCGTGGTGGTGCTCACGCAAGACGCCGCGTACCGCAAGGAGCCCAACAACCTCATGCCCGCCATCCGCGTGCTGCTGCGCCGCTATCCGGCCATGGTGGAGCTTCTCGCCAACCGGCACGAGCGCTACAATCGCCAGCGCGAGAGGCTCTTTGAGCTCGAGCGCGCGGGCAAGGTCTTTGTGGTGTGCCCCTCGGAGCCGGTGCGCGTGCCGGCGGTGGTGCGCGACCCGGAGGTTCTCGACCGCATCTACGCGATCGGCCGCCGCGATGCCGAACGCACGCTCGACGCCCTGCGCGCATACCTCGCCTAGGCGCTGCTAGCATGCAAAACGCAATCATCTCGGCCTTGTTTTGGCAAAACCCCAGGATTCGCGAAAAACAAATGCCAGATGATTGCGTTTTAGGGTGCAACGCGTTTTTACAGCTTCGCAGCGTAGAAGTTGAGCCACCGTGGGCGGGGCGCCGCGGGTAATGTTATGAGCGTGTTGCCCCTTCTTGTACGTTCGCTTTCGTGACCGTTGCGCGTCCGTTTCCGATGTTTCGGTGCCGTTGTAAGTCGATAAACACGGCCGTTCTGGCCGCCTGCGCCGCGTCCGTGCCCCTAGGCTTGCCCTATCCCGACGTCTTGCTGTATCCGGAGCAGGTGCACATGCGAGCGGACGCACGGCGGATGCTCGGGGCCATGCAACGACTCGGCTTTATTGCAACGGGAGGCGACGGCAATGTACGACTCTGGTTCAACGGCGTTCATGCTTGTGGGCACTATGCTCGTGCTGTTTATGACGCCCGGCCTGGCCTTTTTCTACGGAGGCCTCGCGCGGAGAAAAAACGTAGTTAACACCATGCTCATGTGCTTTGCGGTGATCGGCATCGTGGGACTCACCTGGGTGCTCGCGGGCTGGTCGCTCGCGTACGGCGGCGACGGCACCAACCCCTTTATCGGCGGCCTCGACCAGCTCGGTCTTGTGGGAACGGTGCAGGGCATGCTCGCCGAGGCGGCCGACGTTCCTGACGGTACGGCGTACCCCTCGATCGTCGACGTGACGTTTCAGATGGCGTTTGCGCTCATCACCTGCGCTATCGTGACCGGCTCGGTTGCGGGTCGCATGCGCTTCGGAGCGATCGCGCTGTTCATCGGCCTTTGGTCGCTCGCGGTGTACGCGCCGCTCGCGCACATGGTGTGGGGCGGCGACGCGAGCTTCATCGGCGGCGTTATCGGCGCGCTCGACTTTGCCGGCGGCGACGTGGTGCACATCAGCTCCGGTCTCACGGGCCTTGCGCTCTGCATCGCGCTCGGCGCGCGCAAGGGCTTCGGCCTCAAGACGTACCGACCGCACAACGTGCCGTTCGTGGCGCTCGGCGCGGGTCTGCTCTGGCTCGGCTGGTTCGGCTTCAACGGCGCGTCCGCCTTTGCGGCCGACGGCATCGCGGCGCTGGCGGTTCTCAACACGGTCGTTTCGAGCGCGGCCGGTCTGGCGTCGTGGATGATCGTGGAGCGCGTGGCCACCGGCAAGCCCACGCTTGTCGGCGCTTGCACCGGTCTGGTGGCGGGCCTCGTGGTCGTGACGCCCTCGGCGGGCTTTGTGGAGCCGTGGGCCGCGGTCATCATGGGCCTCATCGTATCCCCGGTCTGCTACTTTGCGATCTCGCACCTCAAGGCGCGCTTCGGCTACGACGACGCGCTCGACGCGTTCGGCTGCCACGGCGTGGGCGGCATCCTCGGCGGCATCTTGACCGGCATCTTCTGCGTGCCCGAGCTGTCGTGGACCGAGGCCGGCGGCCTCATCTACACGGGCGACCCCGCGCTGCTCGTGAGCCAGGTGCTGGGCATTCTAGTAACCGTGGCCCTCGTGCTCGTGGTTGACCTGGTGCTTATCGCCGTGGTCAAGGCGCTGTTCCGCGGCCGTCTGCGCGTGAGCGAGCCCGAGGAGGCGCTCGGCCTCGACGTGGCGAACCACGGCGAGAGCGCGTATCCCGCCTACACCGGCCTGGACTCCTAAGCAAACGACCGGCGGCGGCACGCGCCGAGGCGCAAGGCTCCGCCTGTCACGTTCATCCATTCCAGAGTGTTCCGATCGAGAAGAGAGGGGAGTGTCCCCATGAAGCAGATAACCGCAATCGTGAGGCCCGAGATGCTCGAGCCGCTCAAAGACGCGCTGTTCGACGCGGGCGTATCGGGCGCCACGATCTCAGAGGTGCAGGGGTTCGGCCAGCAGCACGGTTGGAAAGAGTACTACCGCGGCACCGAGGTGCTTCTCAACATGGTGCCCAAGGTGACGGTCATGATGGTCGCTGCCGACGACCACGTGGACGCGCTTATCGAGACCATCTGCTCGGTGGCGCGCACCGGCGAGGTGGGCGACGGCAAGATCTTTGTCGCGCCCGTTGACGAGGCGGTGCGCATCCGCACCGGAGAGCGCGGCCCGAACGCGCTGTAACGAGAAAAACGCAATCATCTGGACCGTGTTTTGGCAAACCCCCAGGATTTGCGAAAACCAAATGTCCGATGATTGCGTTTGAGTTGGGGCGTCGCCTGCGGGCGGCGCCCTTCTTTCGTGGGTTGGGGAGCGCGTTACCTGTCCTTGGGCTTGGGACCCTGGACGAACCACGTAAGGCGGGCCTTGCCGGGCTTCAGGCTCTTGCCCATCTTGAGGGCGGCAGCTGCGCCGGGCTTGAATGAGATCTCGTCGCCCGAGAGTCGGCTCGTCACCTTGCCGACAAACGGCGCATGTCCCACGACGATGAGGCAGGAGGCGTTGCATTTATCGAGCTCGGCCAAGAAGGGCTCCTCGTCCTGCTCCCAAAGGCTCTCGCTCTCGATGACCTTGCGGTCGCCCAGGATGGTGTGCTCGCCAATGGCCTTGGCAACCTCGTGTGCCGTCTGCCGTGCGCGCCGCGCCGGGCTGGTCCAGATGACGGCGTTCTCGCGCTCTTCGGCACTGAGCAGGCCGAACGTGCGCTTGAAGCCGCGCGCCGCGCCGAGGGCCATGCGACCTTCGGGCGTAAGGCTGCGCTCGATATCGGGAATTTCGGGGTCGGCGTCTTGGGCTTTGCCGTGGCGCACCAGTACAAGGGTCTTGACCATGGGTCCTCCTCAATAGTTGCTGGGTTTAGTGTAGCAGGGGCAGCGCGGCCGTGCTGCAGACGGCGCGGCGGCCCAGGCGCTTACGTGTCGTGCGTGCCGATGAGTGCGCCTTTGAGATAGTCCTCGGCGCTGACATAAACGGGAATGCTCGCTTTGCGTGCTGTGACGAGAAGATCGGAGCCGCATGCGTTCTCTGCTCCGAGGCGCTCTTTGGCGCAGATGACCGCCGCGCAGCTGAGCAGCGTCGCTCGCGCCCGCGCCGTTGTCTCGTTGCGTACCGGTCCAAAGGGGCGTTCGGTAATGAGCGCGGAGGCCAAGCTCCGCGCGAGCTCGGCGTCGGCATCGCGCTCGGGAAGCACGCCCGCGGCAAAGGGGATGCCGTACCGCGCGAGCGTACGGTACGTTGGCGCACTGCTGTGCTCTCCAGCGATCACGAACACGCGCGGCGCGCCCTCGGGACGGCGCATCTCGACGGTGCCGAACAGGGGAGAGAAGCTCGTTGCATCGACCCCGTAGAGGGCGCTTACGGAGCGCGGGGTCAGGATTTCGCCCGGCGCGCCCTCGGACGCGAGCGTGCCGTTGGCAACACACGCCACACGATCTGCCGCACGCAGGGCGAGCGTGAGATCGTGCAGCGAAGCGAGCACGGCGATGCCGCGGCTCTGCGCTTGCTCGCGCAGCAGCTGGAGCATCTCGAACTGGGCGCCGACGTCCAAATACGAGGTCGGCTCGTCGAGCAGGAGCACGCGGGGCTCTTGGCAGAGCGCGCGGGCAATGAGGGCGCGCTGCCGCTGGCCGTCGCTCATATGGGCAAAGTCCCGGTCGCGCAGATGCCAGATGGCGGCGGCTTCCATAACGGAGCGCACGACGGCGCGGTCGCCTCTGCCGAGCGCGCCGAGCCGCCCGGTAAAGGGGTAGCGACCCGCCTCGACCACGTCCTGGCAGGTGAGAAGTTCCGTGTGCGGCCGACCGGTGAAGAGCGCGGCGAGGACGCGTGCGCGTTCGGCACCGGGGGTCTCGGCAAGGTCGCGCCCGAGAAGCTCGACACGCCCGGCAAGCGGCTTGAGCTGCCCGGCGGCGGTTCTTAAGATCGTGGTTTTGCCCGAGCCGTTGGGCCCGATGAGCGCCACGAGCTCGCCGGGGAGCACCTCGAGGTCGATATTGCTTGCGAGCGCCCGTTTGCCGTGCCCGACGGCGAGGCTACGCAGCGCGAGCGCCGGCGCTGGCTGGGGCGCGTGCGCGCTTCTCGCTGGCGGCGTCATCTGAGGCCTCGTTTCTTGAGCATGAGGGCTATGACCACGGGCGCGCCGAAGACAGCGGTCACGGCGCTTACCGAGAGCTCGACAGGCGCGAAGAGCGTGCGCGCCACAAGATCGCAGCCGCAGCAGAAGACCGCGCCCGTGAGCAGGCACGCGGGCGTTACGACGATCGGCCTGGAAGAGCCTACGGCGAGCTTTGCCAGGTGAGGGGCGGCGATCCCCACAAACGAGATGGGCCCGGCAAAGGCGGCGACGCACGCCGCGAGCAGCGTGGACGCCACGATGATGAGCATGCGGAGCGCCATGACGTTCACGCCGACGCTGCGCGCGTAGTTCTCGCCGAGCTGGTAGGCGCCAAGAGGCTTGGAAAGCGCAAACACGGCGGCAGACACCGTCGCAACCGTGACCGCCGCCGCGGCAACCTCGGGCCACGCGGTTCCCGAGAAGCTGCCCTGCGACCAGTTGTGCAGGTTCACGATGCTCTGATCGTCGGCAAAGGCCACAAGAAAGTTGGTTGCCGCCTGGCACACGTAGCCCACCATGACGCCGGCGACGATGAGCATGCCCTGGCTGCGCACGCGCCGCGCCATGGCGAGCACAACGCACATGGTGGCGAGCGAGCCTGCGAGCGCGGCGCCGACCGAGGCGGCCGGGCTGAGCGCTTGGTTGGCGCCGAGCACGGCGATCATGACGAGCGCCACGGCGAGCCGCGCGCCCGACGATACGCCGAGCACGAAGGGATCGGCGATGGGGTTGGCAAAGAACGTCTGCAGCAAGAAGCCGGCAAGCGAGAGCGCGCCTCCCAAAAGCACCGTCATGATCGCGCGCGGAAGCCTGATCTGCCAGATGATCTGGCCGAGGTTTCCGGCGCCCGGGCCCTGCGCCAGCGTGGCGATCACGTCGGCGGGGCTCGTTGCGGCGCTGCCGACGCAGACGCTTGCCGCAAACAGGGCGGCAAGGGCGCAGGCGAGAAGGGCATAGACGAGAGCGGCGCGCGTCCTGCGGCCGATGGGTTGCCGGCGGTCGGAGCCGCTGCGGCAACGCCCCGTCATGCGAGCCTCCAGAGAAAGCCGTTTGCCGCCTCGGTTCCGGTGAGGGCGGCGCGGATGTCGGCGATGATGCGGTCCATGCTCGAGATCTGCTGGTACATGCTGTGGTCGCACGCCCAAACCTCACCTGCGCGCACGGCGGCAAAATCTTCAAGGAGGGCGTTGCGCGCCACGAGGTCGTCCACCGAGGCAACGCTCTCGTCGACGGTGGTGTTGTAGACAATCACGTCGGCGTCCTTGGCCTCAAGGTAAAACGTCTCCATGTCTACGACAAGCTGGACCGAGGACGCTCCGTTGCCCGCGTCGGGGTCGAGGCTCAGGTAGGTGCCCCCCGCAAGGCTCACCATCTGCGAGAAGTAATCGGTCGAGCGCCTGGTTGCGGCGGCGCCGTCCTCGTTGATGTAGAAGAAGGCAATGGTCTTGCCCGTGGGCTCCTGCGCGGCGACCGACTCAACGCGCGCGGCGATCTCGTCAAAGCGCCTCTCCGCCTCGTCCGCGCGGTCCAAGAGGGTGCCGACGAGCTTGATCCATTCAAGGCGTCCGAGCGCCTGCGTCTCGGCGCTCGACTGCTCGGTCATAACCACAACGCCGAGCTCCTCGAGCTTCTGCTTGGCCTCGGGCACGTGGTTGATCTTGGTGTTCTCGAGCGCGAAGGGGCATCCAGTCTGTGCGATAAGCTCGTAGTCGGGGTCGCGGTAGCGGCCGCCAAACGCAACGCGGCCCTCGTCGACGGCAGCGGCGAGGCGCGCGTTGGGGCTCGTTTCGGCCGTGACCGAGGTCACAGCAACGGCGTCGAACGCGTCCAGCTCGTCGACGAAGCAGATCATGCTGGTTGAGACGAGGTAAATGTTCTCGAGCGGCAACTGCACCGGGGCGATGTCTGGCGCCAAGCCCTCTGGCGCGGCGGCGTCGTGGGGCACGAGTAAGAAGCGCTCGCCGTTTGAGACGCATACGAGCTGGTAGCCGCCGTCGTAGTAGTCGACGGAGAACTGGCTGGCGTAGACGAGGTCGAGCGAGCCGGTCGGCTCCCAGCCGCAGCCGAGGTCGGTGTTGCGAAACGTCGTCGTGCCCACGGTGACGTTAGCCGGCGCGCTGCCCACGCGCTTGCTGCCGCGCGCGGGGCCTGAAGGTGCGCCGCATCCGCCGAGGGCCGAGGTGCAAGCGGCTGCGAGGCCGTACCCCGCGAGGCGAAGGACGGTCCGGCGCGAATACTCAGGGCGGTGTGGGCGCATGCAACGACTCGTTTCTCTTCTTATCGGCAGCGCAAGCGGCGCGGTCACCGTTCCATGATAGCTTTCTGCCCGCCGCGAAAAATGACGGCACGTAAAATGGCCAACGGTGCGACGAAGAATGCGACGGCGCCGCATCCTTAGGCGAGCAACGTTACTCGGGCGCGTAGAATGGGCTTGAGAAGTCGCTTGGCGAGAGGAGGAGCGGCGTGAGGGCGTTTGTGGCGGTTGATCTGCCGGCGGAGTTTGAGGACGAGGTGGCGGCGCTCGCGCGGAGCCTGCACGCTTGTGTTGAAGGGCGGTTTCTCAAGCGCCAGACCTACCATGTGACGCTTGCCTTTTTGGGCGAGATCAACGAGGCCGATGCGCGGCGCGCCATCGACGCGTTGGAGCGCGCCTGCGCGCTGAGCGCGCCCGTGCTTCTCGAGCCGAAGGGATTCGAGCGGTTCGGCCATCGGCGCGAAGGGCTTCTCGCGCTCGCGCTCGAAGCCGACCCTGGGCTCGTGGGGCTGGCGGAGAATCTCAGGAGCGGGCTGCGCGCACAGGGCGTGGCCTATGACGAGAAGCGCTTCTCGCCCCATATCTCGCTCGTGCGCCGCGCTCGCTTGGAGGCCCCGTTTCTGCCCGACCTGCCGTTTCCCCATGCGTGCGTTGCCGCGTCTGCCACGCTTTACAAGAGCACGCTCACGCCCGAAGGCGCGCTCTACAAGCCGCTCTACACCGTGGACCTGCCGGTTTAGGGGCAGGAGCGCATCACGGCGGGGTGCCGGCGCGCCCCGGCAAATGTCCGTTCCATCGAAGGCGGTCTTCTCGTGCGGAGAAGGCCGCCTTTTGTTGCAAGCTGCTTGCGGAGGCGGTCTGCGCCGCCCGGCGCGAATGCCGCCAAATGATCGGGGGTACAAGCAGCTCATCGTGTTGAGTTGCGTCGCGCCGGCTCGCGCCGTGCGCGGAAGGAGACCCCATGGCCCGCAGAGACCAGGACCTCGAGGACCTCGTAGCCCAGATGTTCGGGATGCGCTTCCCGCGCCCTGACGACGAGGGCAACGATGGCGCCATACCCGTTGACGCGCAGATAGACGACCCCGACGACGGCGACGGCGGCGACGGCAGCGATCCTGCCGGCGGCGTCAGCTCCGAGAAGTCCGGCAAGGCCGCGTCTGCCCGCGAGAAGCGCGCGGCGGGCGAGAAGGGCGCCTCCGGCCGCAGGCGCCGCAGGTCCCGCGCTGCCTCGGG
>CASEEV010000049.1 GCA_949287065.1 uncultured Collinsella sp. | reverse complement strand
GTGCGCAGCAGGTAGTTGAGCCGGTCAACGTTCACGCGCCGACCGTCCATCTGAACGGGCAGGGTCATGTTCTCCACCACGTCGAGCACGGGGATAAGGTTGTAGAACTGGTACACGAGACCCACCTCGCGCCGCCGAAACACGGCGAGCTGCTCGTCGGTGCGCGAGAAGATGTTTTCGCCCTGCACGCGTACGGTCCCCGAGCTGGGGCGGTCAACGCCGCCGATGAGATGCAGAAGCGTCGATTTGCCCGATCCCGACGACCCTACGATGGCCACGAACTCTCCGGCCTCGACGCTAAAGCTCACGTCGTCGAGCGCCCGCGTGGCGGCGTCGCCCTTGCCGTATGTTTTGGAGAGGTGCTCCACAGAGAGGATATTCATATCGTGTTCCCTTCCTGTGCCCGGAGGCCTTGCCTGACGATACCATCATGGCCGTCCGCCCTTGCCCGCCCATGACGCGCGTGTGACACATCTGTCATCTTCTGCCCTGTGTTTCTCGCGTACCATTAAGCGAGAAGAACGGGCGCTTATCGCGTCTGCTCGGGCGAGAGGATGGTCCCCGTGCGTTGATGCCGAGAGTCCTTCCGGGGTCCTCGGACCGTCGCTGCGAGGTCTTTCCATAGCGCAAGGCGGGGGCGAGGGAGCGATCCCCGTGCTCGGTCAGTCCTCTTCGCGACGAAGGCGCCACTGGCGCCTTCTGCTCATGCGGAATCTGCGCGCGGAGATCGCCCCCTCGCCCTTCTCGTTGCGGAGGTCTGTCGGAGAGGGCTGACACGCAAAGGGTTCCCGGGCCGTCGTTGAATGCGAGGTTCCGCACGAACAGGAGATGCCGTTTCCGGCATCTCCGTCGTGAGTCAGGATGTGCTTGAGCAGGCAACGACGGCCCGGGAGCCCCCGAGGGGGCTTCCTGCCGGACCTCCCCGTAAGCCCTTGCGCTTGGTTTTCTCGAAATGGGCTGCTACGGTTTGGTAAACGAGGGCCGGGAGGCTTCATGCATATCTTGTTGGTTGAGGATGACGCGCTTATCGTGGCGTCGCTTACGGAGCTGCTGCGCGACGAGGGCTACCGCGTAAGCGTGGCTGACACGCAAGACGGGGCGGTTTCGGCGGTGGCCGAGCTGCGGCCGGACCTGGTGCTTCTCGACGTGACGCTCAAAGAGGGCAACGGCTTTGCTGCCTGCGCCGCCATCAAGACGGGCGACCCCGACCTTCCGGTGATCTTTCTCACGGCATCCGGCGACGAGCCCAATACCGTGGCGGGCTTTGCGATGGGCGCCGACGACTACGTTGCCAAGCCGTTCAGGCCGCGCGAGCTGCTTGCGCGCATCGCGTCGGTGCTGAGAAGGGCGCGCCGCGTTCCCCAGGCGCTCGCGTTTGGCTCGCTTACCATCGACCCCGAGCGCGCCGTGGTAACGAAGGGCGGGCAGGAGGTCGTGCTCTCGGCGCTCGAGTATCGGCTGCTTCTGCTCTTTGCCTCTCATGCCGGGCGCTTGGTGACGCGCGAGCGCATGCGCGAGGCGCTGTGGGAGGAGGCGGGCGCGTACGTTGAGGACAACACGCTCACCGTGTACGTGAAGCGCCTGCGCGACAAGATCGAGGACGACCCGGCCCATCCGCAGCTCATCGTAACGGCGCGCGGGCTGGGATACCGGGCGGGGAGGTAGCCATGCTGAGGAACCGAGAGCTCGCGCGCATGGTCGCGGCCTACGTACTCAGCGCGTGCGCCTTGGCGTTCGGTGCGTACGCAACGGTGACGACCGGCGTTCTCGCCCAAATGAGCCCGTGCGGACTCGCCGCAGCATGCGCCGCGTGGACGATCGCGGTTGCCGGGGCGCTGGCGGTGCCCGTCGCTGCGGCGACCTGCGCCCGCTACCGTGCGCTTGCGCGCCTGGCCGGGGGCATCGACGCGGCGCTCCACGGGTCGAGGCGCCTTTCGGTCGAGCGGATGCGCGAGGGCGAGCTCGCGATTCTCGCCAACGAGATCGATAAGCTCTTCAGCCGGCTCACGCGGGCCAACGAGGCTCTGGACCGAGAGAAGCGCGCGCTGGCAGACGCGCTCGCCGATATCTCGCACCAGCTGCGCACGCCGCTCACGACGCTTGCGCTGACGGTCGAGCTTCTGCGGCGCGAGGGCTCCGAGGCCCGTCGGCGCGACGAGCTTTTGCGCCGTGCCGACATGCTGCTCGGGCAGGTGAGCTGGCTTGTCGAGGCATTGCTCAAGCTGGCGCGCATTGACGCCGGTATCGTGCGGCTCGAACGGACGACGGTTGCCGCCGCCGAGGTGGCGCGCCGCGCAGCAGCCCCGCTCGAGATAGCCTACGAGCTCAAAGGGGTCGACCTGGCGCTCGACGTGCAGGGGGAGCCTACCTTTGAGGGCGACGCCGCGTGGACGACCGAGGCGCTCGAGAACGTCCTCAAGAACTGCCTTGAGCATACGCCGGCAGGCGGGAGCGTGCGCATGGCGGTGGGCGAGGACGCGCTTGCATGCCGAATCAGCGTGGAGGACACGGGTCCGGGCATCGATCCCGAGGATCTGCCCCATGTGTTCGAGCGCTTCTATCGCGGGCGCGCGGCAGAGGTCCGCGGCGCCGAGAGGGTCGACCCGGCAGGCGTGGGGATCGGGCTCGCCTTGGCACGCGAGCTGGTGGGCGCCGAAGGCGGCGTGCTCACGGCAGCCAACCGCGCCGAAGGCGGCGCCCGCTTCGAACTTGCGTTTTTCAAGACGGCGGTCTAGGTGGCGGGGCGGCGAGGGGGCTTTTCCCCGAGCGCTTGTTCCCAAAGTGCCTCCGGCTATGTGCCGATAAGGTAACGACATAGTGAAGAGCATCTCTCGTGTGGGCGGCGCGGCGTGCGGCTGGTATAATCGCGCTGATTTGTGAATAGAGAGCCGCGGACGGGCGGCGCCGTCAGACGGGGGAATCAGAACCGATGGCAGTGGGACGTCACTCTGCTCCGAACGGGAGCGAACAGCAGGACTTGACGAACACGGAGGGGACGGCGCACTCGATCTCGAACGTGCGGCTGGCGGGCAAGCGTTTCAAGCGCACGGAGGGCACCGTTCCTGAGCACGGGCAGCAGGTCGAGCCTCCGGTCATGCCGTACCAGCGCGGACCGCAGGATGCCTCCCAGGGCCCGCGCAAAAGCCGCAAGCCGGTAATCATCGCGGTGTGCGCGGTTATCGCCGTGCTCCTCGTGGCCTACGGCATCGGCGTGGCGTTCTTCTCGGGGCACTTCTATCCCAACTCCACGATCGGCGGCATGGACGTTTCGACCAAGGACCCGCAGACGGTCATCGCCGAGCTCGAGGGCCATATGGACGAGTACACGCTCGCCGTGTCGGGCCAGGGCTTTGAGTGGGACGTTACCGCCGAGGAGGCAGGGCTCGATCCCGATGCCTCAACGGTCGTCAACAGCGCCATCGCCGACAACAACCCGTGGAGCTGGCCCATCCAGCTCTTCTCCGAGCACGTCGAGAGCGGCGACCTCACCGGTCAGTTTGACGAGGACGTGCTCAAGCAGTCCGTCGAGGCCAAGGTCGCTGCGTTCAACAAGGACCGTACGGCTCCGACCGATGCCACCATCAAGTACGACGAGGGCGCCGGCGAGTTCACCGTCGTGCCCGAGAAGATCGGCGAGCAGCTTGACGCAGGTGCTGTGTACGAGAAGGTCTCTGACGCCATCCTCGCCCTCGAGGACAACCTCGAGCTCGACGAGAGCGTTCTTCTCCAGCCCAGCCGCGTTGCCGACGACGAGCGTATGACCACTGCGCTCGACGAGGCCAACGGGCTTCTCTCGACCACGATCACGCTCACCATGGGCGGCGAGGAGGTCGCCACGGTCGATGCGAGCGTGCTCTCGGGCTGGATCACCTTGGACGACGACCTGCACGCCACGGTGAGCACCGATGCCATGAAGAGCTGGGCCGCCGAGCTCGGCAAGAAGCTCGATACCGTGGGCACCGAGCGCACGTACGAGCGCCCCGACGGCAAGACCGTCACGGTTTCGGGCGGCACCTACGGCTGGGTCTCCGACGAGGCGCAGCTGGCCGAGCAGCTCGCAGCGGCCATCGAGGCGGGCGAGAGCACCACGCTCGAGGTGCCCTGCGTCGAGAAGGGCGTTACGTTCAACGGCGTCGGCAAGCAGGACTGGGGTGCCTATGTCGACATCGACCTCGGCGAGCAGCACGCGTACTACTACGACGCCTCGGGCAAGCTCCTGTGGGATGCTGGCGTCATCACCGGCAACCCCAACGTGGGCGACGACACGCCGACGGGCATCTACAAGCTCAACAACAAGCAGACCGACGTGACCCTTATCGGCATGCCCGACGAGAACGGCGATCCGTCCTACGAGTCGCCGGTTGCGTACTGGATGCCGTTCGTCGACAACCTCATCGGCCTGCACGACGCCAACTGGCAGGCTACCTCGTCGTTCTCGGATCCCACGGCCTACACCTACGTGGGCAGCCACGGCTGCGTGAACCTTGAGACCGGCAAGGCCGCCGAGCTCTTCGACATCATCCAGGTCGGCGACTGCGTCATCGTCCACAACTAGCGGCGCCGCTCAACTCAGACGTACAAGGCCCTGGCAGATTGGATCTGCCAGGGCCTTTGTTGTGCGCGGCGCTGGGTGTTCTAGGGGCGCCCCCGAGCTTCTCGGCCAAACAACGCTGTTAACAGCCGATTTTGTTCACCCCTGTTGATCTGCGGAAACGTAACGAATCTGCAGGTAGATGGGGATAAAGTCACCCGGCCAAATAACGCCGTTAGCAGCGTTATTTGGCCATACGAGAAGGACGGCCGGTGGAGAAGGACGGCCAGGGGAGAAGGACGGCCAGGGGGGAAGGACGGCCAGGGGGGAAAGACGGCCTTTTGTCCGGATGGATTTAGCGGCAGGCGGCGCAGCGGGTGCAGGCGGCGCGGGCGCTGGGGGCAACGGCCATGCCGCCGCGGGCGGTCTCGCGCAGCGACGAGGGGAGCGCATGCCCCACGGAGAGCATCGTCGCGGCCATCTCGTCGAAGGGGACGAGGCTCTTGACGCCCGAAAGCGCGAGCTGGGCGGCGGAAAAGGCACAGGCAACGCCGATGGCGTTGCGGTTCTGGCAGGGCACTTCTACCAGGCCGCCCACCGGGTCGCACACAAGTCCGAGCAGGTTGCCGAGCGCAAGCGAGGCGGCATCGAGCGAGGTCTCGGGCGATCCGCCGAGCATCTGCACGAGCGCGGCGGCCGCCATGGCGGCGGCGCTTCCCACCTCGGCCTGGCATCCGCCCTCGGCACCTGCCACGCAGGCGAGCGTGGTGAGGTTGAGGCCCACGGCGGCGGCGCAGAACAGCGCGTCCATAATGGTTCCGTCGTCGGTACCCGTGGCATTGGCAAGCGCGAGCACGCAGCCGGGCACCACGCCGGCGGATCCTGCGGTGGGGGCGGCCACGATCACGCCCATCGAGGCGCTCTGCTCGAGAACCGCCATGGCTCGGGCCACTGCGTCGGTCTGCACCGAGCCCATGAGGACCGGCGCGAGCTTGGCGGCGCCGTCGGCAACGAGCTTGCCCTCGCCGCCGATGAGGCCGCCCAGCGAGCGGCGAGGATGGGCGAGCGGTGCTTCGGTCTCGGCGCGCATGACCGCGAGCACGCGCCGCATGCGCTCGACCATGCGTTCCTCGCCGATGAGGTTGGCCTCGCGCACGGCCATGACGGCGCCGATGGTAAGTCCGCCCTCGCGGCATACGCGGAGAAGCTCGGCCCCGTTGTCAAAGAGCTCGTTGCAGGTAACGCCTGGCGCGGCGGCGCGGCCGGGGATCTCGATGATCGTGGCGGAGGAGACGGGCTCGAGCCGGCGGATGGCGGCGAGCGCTCCGGGGCCGGGGGGCTCGTCCATCTCGAACACCGTGTAGGCCGCCCCGCCGCGCTCGGTGCGGTACGTGCGGCAGTAGGCGATGTTGACCTTCTCGGCCGAGAGGGCGGCGGTGAGGGCGGCGAGCGCGCCCGGGGCGTCGCGATGGGCCACGAAGAGCGTGTCGTAGCTTCCCGAGATGCTCACGCGCACGCCGTTGATGCGGCTGATGCGCACCTTGCCGCCGCCGAGGCTTTCGCCGCGCACCTGGGCGGTGCGGCCCTGCGCGTCGGTGAGCTCGATGTCGACGGTGTTTGGGTGGAGCGACTGGTCGTCGCCGCCGATGACGAAGTCAAACGCGAGCCCGCGCTCCTGGGCGAGGGCAAAGGCGTCGCGTATGCGCTCGTCGTCGGTCGACAGCCCGAGCACGCCTGCCACGAGCGCACGGTCGGTGCCGTGGCCCTGGTAGGTGTGCGCAAAGGAGTTCCACAGCGTAAAGCGCACGCTTGCGATGCGCTCCTCGAGCAGCGAAGCGGCAACCTGCGCGCAGCGCAGGGCGCCCGCCGTATGCGAGGACGAGGGGCCCACCATAACGGGGCCGAGGATCTCAAAGGCTGAGGTGGTTGCGAACGACTGCGGCATGGGCTCGCTCCTTGGCGATCGACGGGCAGGCAAACCGCCTGCGGGCGCAGGCGGTTGGGGAGTGCTGTTAGGCATGAGTGTAGCAGCCGCCAACATTGCGGCAGCCGGAGCTTCTCGCATGTCTCGTAACAATTTAGTAACAAAACAGCGACCAAGCAAAAATAAGTTCAACCAACCCTATAGCCTTGTGATTTACGTTAGCGGTATCGCACCGAAAACCGATGCTCGCGGGCTGTGCGGCATGCCACGGGCACCTTGGATCCGTATGCGAATGGAGGCGCAAACATGGACCCCATGGAGCTACTCAAACTCCTCGGAATCGCCATCGTAATCATCGGCTTTGCGATGAAGCTCGATTCCATCCTCATCATCATGGTGGCCGCCGTGGTGACCGCCGTGGTCGGCGGCATGGACGTGGGCTCGTTCTTGGAGACCCTCGGCACCAGCTTCGTGTCCAACCGAAGCATGTGCATCTTCATCATGACCTTCGTCATCACCGGCACCCTCGAGCGCAATGGCCTGCGTCAGGCGGCCGCGGCGCTCATCGGCAAGCTCAAGAACGCCACGTCGGGCATCATCATCTCGGCCTACGGCGTGGTGCGCGTGATCTTCGCCGCGTTCAACGTCAACTTCGGCGGCGTGGCCGGCTTTATCCGCCCCGTCATCATGCCCATGGCGCAGGCAGCCGTTGAGCGCGACGGCAAGAAGATCGACGAAGACCATGTTGAGGAACTCAAGGGCATGTCCGCGGGCATCGACAACGTCGCTTGGTTCTTCGGACAGGTGCTCTTCGTCGGCGGCTCGGGCGGCCTGCTCGTTCAGGGCACGCTTGCGGGCCTCGGCTACGACGTGAGCCTCGTCGACCTCGCCGCGGTCCAGATCCCCGTGGCCGTGCTCGCCATGCTCATCGCCGTAATCTACTACAACATCATCGACCGCAAGCTTATGGCGCGCCGCGCCCGCAAGGCCAAGGGAGGCAAGCGCGCATGACCGAGTTCATCCAGTTCTTCCAGAGCGCCGATGTGACGCTCTCCGACAAGCTCCTCGAGGTCGTCTACATCCTGATCGGCCTTATCTCGGTGTACGCCGGCGTGCGCAACGCCGTCGACAAGACCAACGAGAAGCGCATCGGCACCGCCGTCTTCTGGTGCGTGCTCGGTCTGCTCTTCATCGTCGGCCGTTGGATTCCGTCCACCTGGGCGGGCGTGCTCGTGCTCGTCATGGTCGTGCCCGCGATTCTCCAGCGCGTGGGCAAGGGCCAGGGCGGCGAGCCCACGCAGCAGGAGATGAACGACAACTTCAACGCCATCGGCATGAAGCTCTTCGTGCCCGCGCTCTCTCTCGGCGTCATGGCGCTCATCTTCGCGCTCTTCACGCAGATCAGCTCGCTCGTGGGCCTCACCTTCGGCGTGGTCGTCGGCGGTATCCTGCTCATGATCTTCTCGCGCAAGAACACCCCGCGCGTCTTTCTCGACGACACGCGCCGCATGCTCGACACCGTGGGCCCGCTCTCGATGCTCCCGATTCTGCTCGCCGCCCTCGGCTCCATCTTCACGGCAGCCGGCGTGGGCGAGGTCATCTCGAGCCTGGTCTCGGGCATCATCCCCGAGGGCAACATGGTCGTGGGCATCATCGTCTATGCCATCGGCATGGCGGTGTTCACCATGGTCATGGGCAACGCCTACGGCGCCATCACCGTGCTCACCGTCGGCATCGGCGCGCCGTTCGTGCTCGCGCTCGGCGCCGATCCCGCCGTTATCGGCTCGGTGGCGCTCACCTGCGGCTTCTGCGGAACCCTCATGACGCCCATGGCGGCCAACTTCAACATCCTTCCGGTTGCCATTCTCGACATGAAGGACAACTACGGCGTCATCAAGAAGCAGATCCCCATTGCCCTTATCA
Source organism: uncultured Collinsella sp. (assembly GCA_949287065.1). Classification (GTDB taxonomy): domain Bacteria; phylum Actinomycetota; class Coriobacteriia; order Coriobacteriales; family Coriobacteriaceae; genus CALUOB01. The sequence goes on along the minus strand of CASEEV010000049.1, from coordinate 60,900 downwards.
TGCTCGCCGCGCAGATCGTGTACATGATCGTGATGTGCGCGCTGTAGGCACGCGCAACTGGGTACAGGTATAGCAGCGCATGAGCTGCGGTCGGGCGGGCGCTTCTCGGCGTCCGCCCTTTTGGTTCCGGGGAATTCCCCGGGGAACGGAGTTGCCATGAAGATCCTGGTTACCGGTTTCGAGCCCTTTGGCGGCGAGAAGATCAACCCTGCCCTCGAGGCCGTGCAGCGTCTGCCCGAGACCATTGCGGGGGCCGAGGTCGTGAAGGTCCAGATCCCCGTCGTCTTTGGCGAGGACGTAGCCGCTGTCAAGGCTGCGGTTGAGAGCTGCGATCCCGACATCGTGCTCTGTGTGGGCCAGGCGGGCGGCCGCACGCACATTACGCCCGAGTTCGTGGGCATCAACTACGTCGACGCGCGCATCCCCGACAACGCGGGCAACCAGCCCGTGGCCGAGGCCATCGTCGAGGGCGCTCCCGAGGCGTACTTCACCAAGCTCCCCGTGCGCGCCATGGTCGCCCGCATGAAGGAGGCGGGCATCCCCGCCGCCGTTTCGTACACGGCGGGCACCTTCTGCTGCAACGAGGTCATGTACGGCCTGCTGCACCTCATCGCCACCGAGCACCCCGAGATCCGCGGCGGCTTCCTGCATGTGCCCTATGCGCCCGAGCAGGCGGTCAACCTCTCGGCCACGACGCCGAGCATGACGGTCGACATGATGGTCAAGGGCATCACGCTCGGCCTTGAGGCGGCGGTCGAGAACGTCGAGGACGCGGGCGAGGGCTCCGGCACCGAGTGCTAAGCGCCTGAATGTAAGCGGGTATGGGCTGCGGCATGCCGCAGCCCATAAGGCGCGGCCCGAGCGGCTTGCGGGAGTGACCCCGCGGGCTGCCCGGGCCGCGTGTTTTATTGTTGCGGCCATGCCCTCGGGCGGGGCGTCTGCGTATAATGCAACAGACGAACCTCTGCGGCCCGCTTCGGTGCTGGCGTTCCGTGCGCGGCCGCTTGTCTTTGGCTCCGTAAAACCTTAAAGGGGAGAACCGCATGACCGCACCTGTTCGCGTTCGCTTTGCGCCGTCGCCGACCGGCCGCCTGCACATCGGCGGCGCCCGCACCGCCATCTACAACTGGGCCTTTGCCCGCGCCAACCACGGCACGTTCATCCTGCGCATCGACGACACCGACCCGACGCGTTCCACGGAGGAGAACACCCAGATCATTCTCCGCGCCATGCGCTGGCTCGGGCTCGACTGGGATGAGGGCCCCGAGGTCGGCGGCCCGTGCGGCCCGTACGCGCAGACCGAGCGCGCCGATCTCTACCGCGAGGCTGCCGAGCGCCTGCTCGCCGAGGGCAAGGCGTACCCGTGCTTCTGCACGTCCGAGCAGCTCGAGGCAGATCGCAAGGCAGCCAAGGAGCGCAAGGACCCGTTCCAGGGCTACCAGCGCCGCTGCCGTAACATTCCGGTCGACGAGGCGCGCGCCCGCATGGAGGCCGGCGAGCCCTATGTGTTGCGCATCAAGGTTCCCGAGGACCGCGGCGACGTCGTTATCGACGACGCGGTGCACGGACAGGTGACCTTCGACGCCAAGGAGCTCGACGACTTCGTGATCGTCCGCTCCGACGGCACACCCACCTACAACTTCGCCACCGTGGTCGACGATGCTGCCATGGGCATCACTCATGTCATCCGCGGCGATGACCACCTTTCCAACACCCCGCGCCAGGTCATGGTCTACGAGGCCCTCGGGGCGCCCACGCCCACCTTCGCGCACATCTCCATGATTCTCGGCACCGACGGCAAGAAGCTCTCCAAGCGCCACGGCGCCACCTCGGTGGAGGAGTACCGCGACGCCGGCTACCTCTCCGACGCGTTCGTGAACTACCTGTCGCTGCTTGGCTGGTCGCTCGACGGCGAGACCACCATCATCCCGCGCGACGTGCTCGCCTCGCAGTTCTCGCTCGAGCGCATCTCCAAGAACCCCGCGACCTTCGATCCCAAGAAGCTCGACTGGATGAACGCCGAGTACCTCAACGCCATGAGCGACGCCGAGTTTGCCGACAAGGTGCTCGCGCCTGAGCTTGAGGAGGCCGGGCTCGTCGACAACGCCGACCACCTGCCCATGGCCGAGATGCTCCTGCTGGCGCAGATTGTCAAGCCGCGCGTGAAGAAGCTCGGCGAGGTCGCCGGCGTGTGCGGCATGATCTTCAAGACGGCCGACACGCTCGAGTACGACGAGAAGGCCGTTAAGAAGGGCCTTGCCAAAGAGGGCATGGCCTCGGTGCTCGACGCCGCTCGCGCAACGCTTGACGCCCTTGCCGCCGACGATTGGAATGCCGCGGCCATCGACGCGGCGCTCGAGCCGCTGCCCGAGGAACTCGACCTCAAGAAGCGCGTCGTGTTCCAGGCCGTGCGCGCCGCCGTGTGCGGCAACCTGGTATCGCCGCCGCTCGGCGAGACCATGGAGCTTATCGGCAAGGCCGACTGCCTCGCGCGCATCGATCGCGCCAAGACCATGGCTCTGTAACAGATCTGGTCCCGGTAGCTTTCTCAAGGCGCGCCGCGTGTTCGCGGCGCGCCTTTTTGCGTTTTGGGGGCGGCGTAGGTGCCTGCAGGTACCTTCAAAATAAGGAGCAGGGCGAGGGGATCGGCCGCTTGTTTTAGGGTAGAGTATCCAAATATGACAACGCTTAGCTCCGCTTCGTCCTGCGTTTGCGCACGGTTAGCGGTGGTATCGAGAAAGGCCTGACACGTGGCCACGCAAGAGAAGATCGATGTTTTGAAGCCGAATGCCGCCTCGCACGCCGGTTCCGTGGTGCGCGCGGCAGACCTCGGCTACGCAAACGGCGCGTACCGTTCGTTTGAGCATGTTGACCTGACCGTCGAAGCCGGATCGGTGCACGCGCTCGCAGGCTCCGGACACGCCGCCCGCGATCTTTTGCTTGCCTGCGCCGGGCTCGTGCGACCCTCGTCGGGCGTGCTCGAGGTCGCGGGCGTCGATGTTAGGCGCGCGCCGCGCGCTGTGAGGCGGGTTGCCCGATGCGGTTTTGTCCCCGGCGTGTCGGAGCCCGATCCGCGCTCGACCGTGAGCGAGGCCTGCGCGTACGAGTTCGCGCTGCTCGGCGTGCGCGCAAGCGACCTCGATGTGCTCGAGCACCTGGGCGCATGGCGGTTGGCGACGTATGCCGACGAACGCGTGGGCCTCTTGTCCGAGCCGGTTCTGGTGCGGCTCGGGGCGGCCTTGGCCGCGGCGGGCGCGCCGCGGCTCGCGGTGGTTCCCGAGGCGGATACATTCGGCTCGCTCGAGGACGCGCGCCTTTTGGCGTCGTGCATGCGCGCGGCTGCCGCCGTATCGGGCACGGCGTTTCTCTATGCCGCCGCCGAGCCCCGGGCGGCGCTCATGGCCGATGCCGTCACGCCGCTTACGATCGACGACGCCGAGGCGCTCGACCGGGCGCGCCGTGCGCAAGACGGGGCAACGGCTACCGGATCGCATTATCCAGACCAGCAGGGAGGCGAGCGCTGATGCGCGCCGCGACGCAGAGCATCCTTCAGCATATCCGAGCCCTTGTTTCCGAGCGTTCGCGCTTTGGCGTGGCCGCGGCTGCTGTGCTGCCAATCGTGTGCGCGCTCGCGATCGTGGCGGTTCTCGGCGCCGCCGCCGACGCGCAGGACCGCATTCCCGTTGCCGTGGTCAACCTCGACGAGGGCGCAACCGGCGCCGATGGCGCGCGCGTTCGCGCCGGCGAGGACCTCGTCGACGACCTTGCGGAGTCCGGTGACCTCGCGTGGTCCGTTGTGGGCGAAGACGAAGCGGTCGCGGGTCTTAGCGACGGCACCTACGAGCTCGCGCTTACGATCCCCGAGAACTACTCGGCCTGCGTAGCCTCGGTCGAGAAGGGCGACCCTCGACAAGCAGAAGTGACGGTCACGGCGGCCGACGGCGGAAACGCCTTTGCCGAGCAGGCGGGCTCCGCCGTGCTCAAGCAGGTGCAGGCGCGCGTCCGCGCCGATCTGGGCGAGAACTACGTGCTCTCGTCGCTCTCCGACGTGCAGGGGTCGGCGTCCAAGCTCACGCTCACCGCTGACGGCGCGACGATGCTCGACGAGGGATACGAGCAGCTTGCGGACGGTTCCGAAGCAGTCGGGGAGGGCATGCGCACCATGGCGGACGCCGTGCCCGAGCTTGCCGACGGCCTCGACCAGATCGCCTCTGGCGTGACGGGCACCGGTACGGGCACGCTCGCTCTCGCCGAGGGCATCAGCGCGCTCGACTCCCAGGGCACCTCGCAGCTCGCAAGCGGTGCGGGCGCCCTTGCGCAGGCGTCCGATACCATGGCGGAGGGCCTCTCGTCGCTCTCGCTTATCGCGGGCGGTTTTGAGGAGGGTTTCGGTACGCTCTCCTCGACCCTCGACGAGGCGGAGGCCGGCCTGCGCGCGCTGGCCGGCGCCGTGGCCGACGCCGATGCGCTCGCAGGGCAGCTCCACGATGCAACGGCGCCCGGCGGAAGCCTGGGCGCGGCGGTGGACGCGGTGGGCGCTTCCTCGCAGCGCGCGCAGGAGACGCTCGGCGAGGTGTCGGAGGCGGCGGCAGGCTTGCCCGCTCAGACCGAGGACCTCGCGCGCGAGCTCAGCAGCGACGACGCCGAGAATCCCGGCGTGGCCGAGGAGGCTTCCGCGCTTGCGGCAGAGGTGCGCGCGCTCGCAGAGCGCCAGCGCGCCGCCGAGGCGGCTGGTGCCGTTGCAGTAGATGACCGGTATGCCGCCTCCGGTGCGGAGGCCGAACAGGGGACTGGTGCAACGTCGGGCGTGGCCGAGGCTCAGGCCACTGAGCCTTCGATCGAAGCTTTGCAAGACGAGGTGCCCCCTGCAGCGGAGACGGGCGCTGCGTCTGCCGCGGCGGGCGTGAGCGCCGATGAGCTCGATGCCATTGCCGACCGGCTCCAGGCCCTCGAGGAGCGCGCGCAGGGCGTGTCCGACGACGCGCGGGAGCTCAACGCCGCTGCCGATACGGTCGCAAACGCCGGTACGGCAGGCGAGGAGAACCTCGACGCCCTCAACGACAGCGCTACGGAGCTTCAAAACGCTGCTGCCGAGGCATCGGACAACGCATCCGCCATCGTTTGCGCGCTCGATGGTTCTGCCGTAACAGCAGATACGCCCGGTGCTGAAGGCGGCGGCACGGGGGAGGCGGCGGGCACCGACGGCACTGGCAGCAGTGATCTTGCAGGCCAGCTGCCGGATGCCCCGGAAGCGGGCGCGGGCCTTTCTGCCGGCCTCAACATGTTGGCCGACGGCGTTGCCTCCGCCGGCGACGCGGTGGACAACCAGATCGTTCCTCTCGCTTCGACGCTCACCACGGGTCTTGACGTCATCGGCGAGCAGCTCTCGTCGCGCGGGACATTCGGCGGCGGCCTCGGAGCCCTGTCGACGGGCGCTTCTGCGCTCTCCTCGGGCATGACCACCATGGCCGATGCCGCCTCGCAGCTCGGAGCGGCCAATGTGACGCTCGGCGCTGCATTGGGGCAGGCAAGCGCCGGCACGGGCTCGCTTTCTGCGGGCTTGGGCCAGCTCGCCGAGGCTAACGACGCCATCGGCGAAGGTATTGGCCAGCTGCGTGAAGCGTCGCAGGACATCGGCGATACGGTTGCCGACGAGGCGGACGCGCTGAGCGACGTTGCGCGCAACCGTGCCGATCGCGCCGAGGTCGGTACGCGCCAGGTGTCTTTCACACGCACGCTGTCGCAAAACGGATCGTCGGTTGCGGCAACGGTTGCCCCCGGCGTGCTTGCGATAGCCGTGTGGGTGGGCGCGCTCGCGCTCTCGGTCGCTGCCGAGCCCTACGGGAGGCGCCTCGCGCTGGCAGGCGCCAACCCGGTTGCGGTGGCTGCTTTGGGAGCGGTTCCGCTTGCGGGCTTCGCGCTCGCGCAGACGCTCGTCGGCGCGCTTCTTCTGAGCGCCGTGTTCGGCACGGCGGTGGCGAGCCCGGCAGCCTATCTGGGCGTTTGCGCTGTGGGTTCGGTGGCGATCGCCTTCGTGGCGCAGGCGCTGCGGCTCTGGTTGGGAAGGCTCGCGGTTCCGGTGTCCTGTGCGCTCGCCCTCGTGCAGGCGCTGTGCGCGGGCACGTTCCTCTCGGCGTCGTTCGTGCTCGCTCCGCTCGCGGCACTTGGGGCAGTGCTTCCCGTGCCGGAGTTTGCCTCGGCCCTTCGCACCGCCGCCTGCGGCACGGGTTCGCTGGTTGCGCCTGTCATCGGGCTTGCGGTCTTTGCGCTTCTCGGGCTTGCTGCGAGCGCGGCGGCCGTGTGGCGCAGGTCCCTGGTACGGCCCGAGCGCCTGTAGAGATCGGCGCCCCGCGCATCGCCCGCACTTGTGCGCTGTGTGAATCGGCGCGGCTTGCGCCTTTTTGCGCGGCCGCGCCCTCTGCCGCGCTAGAATGACTCATTACGTTCTTATCGTCCCGGCGGAATGGTAACGGCCGCCGGGCGCAAGCCTATTGAAGGAGTCGCAATGTCTGAATCCTCTCGTTCCACCCGCGCGCCGAGAAGCTATGTCTTCACCTCCGAATCGGTGACCGAAGGCCATCCCGACAAGGTCGCCGACCAGATCTCCGACGCCGTTCTCGACGCTATTCTCGCTAAGGAGGCCAAGCTCGAGGCCCAGGGCTACGTTGACCACAAGGGCGTTCCCGCCCGTCTCGACAACGTCCGCTGCGCCTGCGAGACCCTCGTGACCACCGGCACCGTGGTCGTTTCCGGCGAGATTCGCTGCCAGGCCTACGTCGACGTGCAGAAGATCGCGCGCCGCGTTATCGAGCGCATCGGCTACACGCGCGCCAAGTTCGGCTTTGACTCCGAAACCTGCGGCGTCATCAATATGATCCACGAGCAGAGCCCCGACATCGCGCAGGGCGTCGACGAGTCGCTCGACGCGCGCGAGGGCGCAGCCGACCCGCTCGACCTTATCGGCGCCGGCGACCAGGGCATGATGTTCGGCTACGCTACCAACGAGACGCCCGCCTACATGCCCATGCCGCATTACCTGGCGAGCCGCCTTGCCGAGCGCCTTGCCGCCGTGCGCCACGACGGCACGCTCGGCTACCTGCGTCCTGACGGCAAGACCCAGGTGACCGTGCGCTACGAGGACGACCGCCCCGTGCGCGTCGAGACCGTCCTTATCTCCACCCAGCACGCTCCCGAGGTCGATTCGGTCGACACGATCAAGGCCGACCTTATGGAGCACGTGATTGCGCCCGTGCTCGACGCGGCGGGCATCCCCTGGGAGGGGGCAAGCGTGTACGTGAACCCCACCGGACGCTTCGTGGTGGGCGGTCCCATGGGCGACACCGGCCTTACCGGTCGCAAGATCATCGTCGACACCTACGGCGGCATGGGCCGTCACGGCGGCGGCGCCTTCTCGGGCAAGGACTGCACCAAGGTCGACCGCTCCGCCGCATACGCCGCGCGCTGGGTTGCCAAGAACGTCGTGGCCGCGGGCCTCGCCGATCGCTGCGAGGTCGAGCTCGCATACGCCATCGGCGTGGCGCACCCGCTCTCGGTCATGGTCGAGACGTTCGGCACCGAGCACGTGGCGGTCGAGAAGATCGAGCGCGCCGTGGCCGAGGTGTTCGACCTGCGCCCCGGCGCGATCATTCGCGACCTCGACCTGCGCCGCCCGATCTTTGAGAAGACGGCCGCCTACGGCCACTTCGGCCGCGACGATGCCGACTTTACCTGGGAGAGAACCGACCGGGCAGACGCGCTCCGCGCCGCGTGCGGAGCATAGGCGCCATGGCTGACGACAAGGGCAGGGGAGGCGTCAGCGTCGGTCATGCGCTGCCTCACGAGCTTGCCTCCGTAGAGGACCTGTACCGCCGTGCCTCCGACGCCATGCGCGGCACGGCGGCGGACTGCGCTTGGGAGTTCGGCGTGCACCCTACGGAGGAGGGCCTTGCCAGTTCCCTGTGGGCCGGGAACCTCTTCTGCGCGCGTCTCGACGGCGCCGTGGCCGGGGCGTTTGTCCTCGATAACAGGCCGGCTGCGTATTACGCGGGAAAGCCGTGGCGAACGGATGCCGAGCCCGCCGAGACCGCTGTCCTTCATCTGGTGACAAGCGACCCGGAGCTGCGCGGTCGCGGCATCGCCCGCGCCCTCGTGCGCGCCGCCTGCGCCCAGGCCCGCAGCCGCGGCTGTCGCGTGCTCAGGCTCGACGTCTTCAGCAACAACGCGCCCGCCATCGCGCTGTACCGCTCGGAGGGGTTCCGGCATCTCGGCACTTTCGAGTGCGACTACGGGGAGGGCTTTACGCACGCCACCGGCTTCATGGAGCTCGACCTCTCGTCGACGGGGGAGGGCGTGCGCGCATGAGCCGCACGCCCTCGCTCTTCGACGAGCTCAACGACAACGAGAATACCGAGCGCTCGCCCAGCGCGTCGGCGGCTACGGGCGCCGTGCGCGGAGCGGCGGCCGTTGCGTACGTGTCGGTCGTTCTCGACATTTCGGCGCGCGCCCTCTCGGAGCCCTTTGCCTACGGCGTGCCCGATCGCCTTGCCGACCGCGCCGCGGTGGCAGCGACTGTGCTCGTGACGTTTGGGCATCGCAAGGCCGTTGGGTACGTGGTCGCACGCGCCGGGCGCCTCGAGGAGCTCGAAGGAGCCGAGGGGCTGAGCGCTCACCGCGTGCGCAACATCGAGGACGTGCTCGCCGAGCGCGCCTTCGCAAGCGGCGCTCCCGCTCTGGCTCGGTGGATGAGCCGCACGTACGTGGCGCCGCTCGCCGAGTGCCTGAGGCTCTTCTTGGCGCCGGGCGCAGCTCCCCGGCTCGTGCGCGCTGACGACGGTGCGTGGACGCTCGAGCGCCCGCGCGTGCCCGAGCTCCGCGAGCGCGTGGTCTCGCTCGCCGAAGGCGCCGCGTCGTTCACACCGGCCAAAAACGCTACCCGGCAGCGCCAGCTCATCGAGGCCCTGTCCTGCGGACCCGTTACGGCGCGCGAGCTCAACTTGCTCTACACTGATCTTTCCCCCGCGATCCGCGCGCTCGAGAAGCGCGGCGTGGTGCGGGTGGAGGAGCGGCGCGCCTGGCGCGGGGGAGACGAGGCCACGACGCTCTCGTCGGCCCGTGCCGCGGCGCCTGCCGAGCTGACGGAAGGCCAGCGCGCGGCGCTTGCCGCCATCGAGGAGGCCCGTGCCGCGGGCCAGGGCGACGTGGTGCTTATCGACGGCGTGACAGGCTCCGGCAAGACCGAGGTGTACCTCTCGGCTATCGAGCGCGTGCTCGCCGAAGGGCGCTCCGCCTGCGTGCTCGTGCCCGAGATCTCGCTCACCGCGCAGACCGTTGGGCGCTTCAGGTCGCGCTTCGGCAACACGGTCGCCGTGTTTCACTCGCGCCTCTCTCCGGGCGAGCGTCGCGACCAATGGGACATGGTCATGGCGGGCGCCGCGCGCGTGGTCGTGGGCGCGCGCTCGGCGCTCTTCTGCCCGTTTGACAACCTCGGCCTCATCGTCATCGACGAGGAGCACGAGACCTCGTACAAGCAGGGTTCGAGCCCGCGCTACCATGCGCGCGAGGTTGCGGCAGAGCTCGCGCGCGAGGCGGGCTGCCCGCTCGTGCTCGGCAGCGCCACGCCGTCTGCCGAGGCGCTTGCCCGATGCGCCGCGGGCACTTACGGCGGCAGAAGCTGGCGCCGCGTGGTCATGACGGAGCGCCCGGCCGGCGCCCGGCTGCCCCGGATCGTCATCGCCGACCTGCGTCGCGAGTTTGCCTCGGGCAGCCGCTCGATCTTCTCGCGACCGCTTCTCAAAGGCCTCGAGCGCGTGGTCGAGAAGCGCGAGAAGGCCGTGCTTCTCCATAACCGCCGGGGGTTCGCGCCGTTTCTGATGTGCCGCGAATGCGGGTGCGTGCCCACGTGCGACCACTGCTCGACGGCGCTGACCTACCACGAGCGCACGAGCACGCTCGAATGCCACACTTGCGGCGCGGTGTACCACGTGCGGCCGTATCCGGCCGCCGGCTCCGCCTGCCCGCGCTGCGGGAGCCGTTACCTTGCCAAGATGGGCCTCGGCACGCAGCAGGTCGAGGACGCGCTGCACGCGCTCCTGCCTGACGATGTGGCGGTTATCCGTATGGACGCCGATTCTACGCGCGGCAAAGACGGGCACAAGCGCCTGCTCGAGGAGTTCGACGCGGCCGAGTGCGCTGTGCTGCTCGGCACGCAGATGATCGCCAAGGGCCTCGACTTTCCGGAGGTCACGCTCGTGGGCGTCGTGAACGCCGACTACGCCCTCAAGTCGCCCGACTTCCGCGCCGCCGAGCGCGCCTACGACCTGCTCGAGCAGGTGGCCGGCCGTGCGGGCCGCGGCGACAAGCCCGGAGAAGTCGTTATCCAGACTTACCTGCCCGACCATCCGGTGATCCGCGCCGTGGCAGCGCACGACCGCTCGATCTTTACCGACGCGGATCTCGCCACAAGGCGCGAGGTGGGCTACCCGCCTTACGTGCGCCTGGCAAATGTGCTCGTGTGGGGCAAAGACGAGGGGCGCGTCGAGGGCGCGGCCATGAGGCTTGCCGCCGCCGTGCGACAAGGCCTGGCGGCGCGACCTGCCGAGGGCGGCGTGGAGCACCAGCCTCTGGTGCTCGGTCCGGCGCCGTGCGTGATCGAGCGCGCCAAGGACCGCTACCGGTTCCACTTCTTGCTCAAGACCCCGCTCGGCTACGACCCGTCCGCGGTCCTCTCAGACGCCGTGCGCGAGCTGGGCTCCGTGCCCGGCGTGCAGATAGCCGTCGACGTCGACGCGTACGACTTGCTGTAGGAGATCTGCGCGCAGACGGCGAGGCTCCATATCCCCGTCTCCGTTCGCTCCGTAAACGTAGGGGAGCCGTGGGTCCGCGCGGGCAGCGCTTATGAATGCGGCGGATTTGGATACAATAACGGGGATTGTGAATTGTGCGTATACCGTTGCCCGAAAGGATCCGCCATGGAAATGAACGGCGTTGTGCTCGCTCCTGACCCGCGTCTGCGCGAGGAGTGCGCCCCGGTAGAGAAGATCACCCCCGAGATCAAGAAGCTCGTCAAGCGCATGAAGAAGATCATGTTCGACACCGCCGGCTGCGGCCTCGCCGCACCTCAGGTGGGCGAGCTCATCCAGCTCGTGATCGTCGACACGACCTACACCAACAAGCGCGACTACGACCCTTATGTTCTCATCAACCCGGTGATCAAGGAGCAGTCCGACAACCTCGTCCCCTTTGACGAGGGCTGCCTCTCGATCCCCGGTCTCACCTGCACCATCAAGCGCCCGGATCACGTGGTGGTCGAGGCATACAACCTCGACGGCGACCTCATGCGCTACGAGGCCTCGCAGGACCTGCTCTGCGTATGCCTCCAGCACGAGATCGACCACCTGCACGGCAAGACCATGTTCGAGCGCCTGGACCCCGCCGACCGCATCGCCGCCCTGCGCGACTACCAGGCCGCCCTCGACCGCGGCGCTAAACCCGGCGAAACCGCCTAGCCCCAAGCCCCGCCCGCGCCCCGGCGGAGCCGAGAGACGCTAATGATGGCCTAGGCCCGGGCCTGTTGCCCGGAGAAAAGCTTCTGAGCAAGCCTCCGTGCGGGCGAAGCCCGCGCAGGAGATGCGCGCGAAGCCACTTTTCGCAGGGCAACAGCTCCGGCCCGGAGCAAGAGAGACATCGCCCTGAGAGCAAGCCAACCCCACCCGGCGGAGCCGCAGAGTGGTTGCAATCAGGTCTGAGAGTGCGGAGCGATGAGAAACCGTTGAGCCGGACCGGCATCTTCTCGGAGGGCGCAGTGGCTCGGCGAAGCCGCCGAATGGCTGCTGGTATGTTTGAGGGTGCGGAGCGATAGTGTTGACCCAGGGGAGGAGCATTACCCGGAGAAAAGCTTCTGAGCAAGCCAAACCCCGCTCGGCGAAGCCGCAGGTTGTTTGCAAGAGGGTCGCCGGGTGCGGAGCGATGAGAAACCGTTGAGCCGGACCGGCATCTTCTCGGAGGGCGCTTCTGAGCGCGTCTCTTCACTCGGCGAAGCCGGTGAAGAGATACGTGCGAAGTTTCGCCCGCAGAGATGATGCCGGGCCGGCGGCAAGAGGAGGTTGCCATGCGTGTAGTGTTTATGGGGACGCCGTCGTTTTCGGTGCCGTCGTTGGAGAAGCTCGCCGAGAAGCACGACGTGGCTCTCGTGCTCACGCGGCCCGACGCCGTGCGCTCGCGCGGCAAGAAGCTCGAGCCCTCGCCGGTGAAGGCGCGCGCCCTTGAGCTGGGGCTGCCCGTCTTTGAGACCAACCGCATCACGCCCGAGGCCCTCGAGCGCCTGCGCGCCGCCGAGGCCGACGTGTTCTGCGTGGCCGCCTACGGCTGCATTCTGCCCGACGCGGTGCTCACGATGGCACCGTACGGCTGCGTCAACGTGCACGCGAGCCTGCTGCCGCGCTGGCGCGGCGCCGCTCCCATCCAGCGCTGCATTCTCGCCGGCGACGAGGTCACCGGCGTGTCGATCATGCGCATCGGGCACGGGGTCGACACCGGCGCCTACTGCCTGCAGGGCTCCACGCCGGTACCCGGCAAGACCGCCGACGAGCTCACTGCCGATCTCGCCCGTATCGGCGCCGATCTTCTCTGCGAGGCTCTCGACGAGCTCGAGCGGGGCACGTGCGTCTGGACCGAGCAGGACGAGGCGCTTGTGACGCACGCCGCCAAGATCGAGAAGGCCGAGCTCAGGCTCGACCCCGAGGTCTCCGCCGAGACCAACGAGCGCCGTGTGCTCGCCTCAGGCGAGGCTGCGCCGGCGCGTTGCGTCATCGCCGGTAAGCCGGCGCGCGTGATGTGCGCCCGCGCGCTCGATCCCGAGGAGATCTCCTCGCTCCGCGCGCGCGGCACCGAGCTGCCCGATGCCGGCGTCTTTGTCGTTGCGGGCAAGCAGGTGCTGCTCGGCTGCGCCGACGGCGCGCTTCTGCTCGTCGACGTCAAGCCCGACGGCAAGCGTTCCATGCCCGCCTTGGCGTGGGCTGCCGGCCAGCGCGACAAGAGCGGCTCCTGGGAGGCGCTCGCGTGAGCAAGGCGACCCCTGCGCGCCGTGCGGCGCTCTCCGTCCTCGAACGGGCCGAGAAGCGCGGCGCCTACGTGCGCGAGCTTCTCGACGCGTCGGACGCCGTGCGCGCCCTTGACGCGCGCGACGCCTCGTTTGCCATGCGCCTTGCGCTCGGCGCGACAGCTTCGTCCGGCACGATTGACGAGCTTCTCGACCGTTTCGTTGCCAAGCCGCGGTCGGTTGCGCCCTCGGTGCGCCTCGCGCTCCGCATGGCAGCGTTTGAGATTCTCTACCTGAACACGCCTCCTGCCGCCGCGGTGAGCCAGGGCGTTGAGCTCGTGCGCTCGCGGGCGCGCTCGGCGGCGGGCCTTGCCAACGCGGTGCTGCGCAAGGTGGCGGCTCATGCCGATGCCTACCTGCGCGCCGACGACGCGCCGGAGAATGATCGCGAGCTCGTTGCGTCCGCGCGCCGCGCAGGTCTTCCCGTCTGGCTCGCGCGGCGCATGCGCGCCGGGTTCGAGGCTGCCGGCGCGGGTGCCGAGGAGACGTTCGCCCAAACATGCGACGCGGCACTGGAGCCGGCGCCCGTGTACGTTCACGCTTCGGGCGCGCTGTGGCCGGATGCGTTCGAGAGGCGCGCGGCGGGGGAGGGCCTTGCGCTTGAGGGGCCGCCTGCACTGCTCGCCGGCGCCTATACGCTGGCTGCGCCACGGGTACTTGCCGGATCGTGCCTCGCGCGCGAGCAGGCTCTCGCCGTATCCGACTTTGCGGCTCAGGTGGTTGCCGCGGCGGCTGCGCGCCCGGGCTCGCTTCTCGAGCTGGGGGCGGGGCGCGGGACCAAGACCTATGTGATCGAATCGCTGCTGCGGCAGTTCGGTTGCGACGCCCCTGTAGGAGATGCTCCCCGCCATGTGGCCGTTGACCTTTACGAGGGCAAGGCGCGTCTCAACTCTGAGCGTCTCGAGCGCGCCGGCCTTGCCGCGGGCGTTGCGTGCGTGGCCGCCGATGCCGCAGACCTTCTGGGCGCGTCGGGGCGCGCCGTGTTCGTGGGCCATGACACGCTCGCCGCCCGTTGCGCCTGCGGCTTCGACACCGTGCTGCTCGACGCGCCGTGCTCCGGCACGGGTACGATGCGCCGCCATCCCGAGATCCCCTGGAGGCTCACGCCGGCAGACGTGGACCCCGCCTGCCCAAACAGCCTCCCTGCGCTCCAGCGGGCGCTTCTCTCAGAGGCTGCGCGCTGCGTGGCTCCCGGCGGCACGCTTGTCTACGCCACCTGCTCGGTCCTGCCTGAGGAGAACGAGGCCGTGGTCGAAGAGTTCCTGGCATCTCGCACCGGCGCGTGCTTCGACGCAGTGCCGTTTGCCGATGCGTTGGCGCGCTCGGGCGCTGGCGACGCGCTTGCGGCGTGGGTGCGCAGCCACCAAACGCCCGCGGGCTTTTTGCGCACGCACCCTGCTCTGGGTTCGTGCGACGGGCACTTTGCCGCAGCTCTCGTCAAACGCGGGTAGGCGCTCCTGCCGCAAGCCCTATTGCTGCCGCCGGCTTCCGTTTGCGGGCATTCGTGCGACTGGAGCATGCGATGTTTACAATAGCGTGCAAGGGCGCGTGTTCGCCCAAGGCCCGATCCGAAACGAGGGGAGCAGGTCAGATGAGCGAGAACGACATCGCGATGCTCGCGTGCACGGCGTGCGCGATTCTTGTGGGCGGCGTCGGCATGGCCGTCTCGATGCGCAGGATGGGTAGTATCGGTGCGCCGGCGCGCGTGTCCGCCGTGGCGTGGCGGCTGCCTGCCGCCGTGCTGCTCGTCTTTGCGTTCTGCTGGTCGCTCGCGGGGCGCCTCGAGGCGGGGCTGGGCGTCTATGCGCTGTTCTGCGCTGGATGCGCCGCCGCCATGCTCGTGCCCTGCCTGCGCGGGCGCGTTGCCACGGCGCTCGGCGAGCTGAGCTTTCGCTACCGGGTCCTTGCGCGTGCGGCGCTCGTGCTCGGCGTTGCGGCTCTGAGCTTCTTGGCGCTCGAGGTGCCCTCCAACCCCCAGATCTGGCTCATGAACCCCATCGGCCTGGTGATCGAGGTCCTTATCATCGCGCTTGCCGGCGGCGCTCTCTACCTCGTGGGTTGCCGGCGCGGCGTCGGCCCTGCGCTCGTGGCGCTCGCCTGCGCGGGTTTCGGCATTGCCGAGTACTTCGTCATGCTCTACAAGGGCCAGCCCATCACGCCTGGCGACGTGCTGGCGGCGGGAACGGCGGCCGCGGTGAGCGGCGGCTACGACTATCTGCTCTCTCCGACGTGTCTGGCGGGCCTCGTGTTCTGCGCGCTCGCCATAGGCGCGGCGAGCCTCACGGGTGTGCGCGCTATCGGCCCGCTCGTCTCGGCCGAGCCGCTGTCTTTAGATAGCAAGCCCCTGGGCGCCCATGCCCGCCCGCGTACGGAGGAGGGGTCCCTTGCAGGCCCGGTGCGCCGCTCGCGCGCGGCGGTCGCCGTGGGCAGCGTGGCCGGCGGCGTTTTGCTCGCCGTGCTTCTCGGTCTCGCGCTCGTGCAGGTGCCGCTTTCGGCGATCGGCGTGACCTTGAGCGGGTGGGAGCTCCCTCAGAGCTACCGGTCGTACGGGTTCATCACGTCGTTTGTGACAAACGTGCAGCTCATTTGGCCTCACGAGCCGAGCGGGTATTCCGACGAGGAGGCCGACGAGCTTATCGCGTCATATGCCCAGCGCTACGACGAAGGGGCGGGCGCGTCTGAGGCGCGCGCAGCGGCGGAGGATCAGTTTGCCCAAGAGCAGCCGTGCATCGTCGCGGTCATGAACGAGACGTTTTGCGACCTGTCGATCTACGACGGGCTCGACGCGGGCTACGAAGGCCTCGACTTCTTCCCGACGATCGACGACGCGCTCATGAAGGGAAGCCTCTACGTGTCGGCGTACGGCGGCGGCACGGCAAACACCGAGTTCGAGTTTCTGACCGGGCTCTCGATGGGCTTCGTGGGCAACGGCGTGTACCCCTTCCAGTCCTACGACCTCTCAAACGCCCCGAGCCTTGCGCGCGAGCTGGCCGATGCGGGCTACGATACCTGCGCCATGCACCCCAACCTCGGCACCAATTGGAACCGCGAGCACGCCTACGCCTCGCTCGGCTTCGACGAGTTCCTCACGATCGACGATTTTGAAGGCGCCGATACCCTGCGCGACCTCGTGAGCGACGCCGCCACGTACGACGCGATCTTGGAGCGTCTTGAGAACGACGCCAGCCCCCAGTTCATCTTCGACGTGACGATGCAGAACCACTCGGGCTATCTCACGGGCGAGCTGCCCGATGACGTTGCCCGCACCTATGTTGACTACGACCTCGTGGACGAGGAGAGCGGGCCCGAGACCAACGAGTACCTGAGCCTTATCGACGAGTCCGAGCGCGCGCTCGAGGAGTTCATGGACGCCCTGCGCGAGCTCGACCGCCCCGTGGTTCTCGTGTTCTTCGGCGACCACCAGCCCTTCTTCGCGAGTGAGTACAACGACGCCCTCATGGATGACGATGACGAGCTCGAGCACGCCATGCGCATCTACCGCACCGACTACGTGGTGTGGGCCAACTACGACGTGGCGGGCGCCGAGCAAGCAAGCGAGGACGTGACGATGAGCACCAACTACCTGGGCGCGCTCGTGCTCGAGGCCGTAGGGGCGCCGCTCTCCGACTACGAGAAGGCGCTTCTCGCCGTGCGCGAGGAGCTGCCGATGGTGACCATGGCCGCCTACGCAGACGAGAAGCGCGTCTGGCACGAGCACGGCGCCGACGCTCCCCAGGCCTACGGCGACTTGCGCGAGATGCAGTACCGCAAGCTCTTCCGCCCGCTCGGCGACGACTCGCAGGTGCTCGCCGTCGAGGGTCAGGACGCCGCCAACCCCGACAAGCTTATCTAGGAGTGATAGGGTGACGTCTCGAGCCTCCCGGGGCTTTGTTGAATGCGAGGTTCCGCATGAACAGAAAGCGCCGTTTCCGGCGCTTTCGTCGTGAATCAGGATGTGCTTGAGCAGGCAACAAAGCCCCGGGAGGCCCCGCCGGTTATCCGCGTTCTTCTCCATGTCGTTGCGCAACATGCGAGCCTACGCAAAATGCGAGATTAGCTGGGCGAGCAAAACGTTTAACCGGCAGAGTAAAGTCACAAATTGCGTACGCTTGCTTTCTGCGTAGGCTGTTCGCGCTCCTGCCTCCGAACGCTTCTTGGCGCCGTTTGTTTCGGGAATGTTGCCGCTCGCGGACGCGCTCGATCGTCCGGCAGGTACCTGCGCTACACTGAGGAGCACGTGAAGAGCGGGCGCGTGCCCGCACGATCCGAAGGAGGACGCGCCATGACGAACGGCAGCATCGCACTGAGCGCCGGCGCCTCCTTCGCGCGCTTCTCCCTCTGCCTACAACTTAACCTACGCTAGGCGCGTTCGCTGTGACGTGCGCCTTGAGGATGCGAAAGCCCCGCTGTCTTTCGCGCGCCTCGGCCGCACCGCACCGTTCGCGCCGCCCTGTACGCTGCGGTCGCACGGCCGCGGGGCGCGAGCCCTGCTGTGCGCGCAGCGTTTCTCGTGGTATCTAAGCCCTCGCGGTTTTCCGAGAAAGGAACGAGCATGTCCCAGCATCCCAGCACCACCGAAACCTACCGCAAGTACGCGCGCGGCTACTTCATGCCGCCCGAGCCCTCGATCGACTGGGTCAAGAAGGACTACATCGACGAGGCGCCCGCATGGTGCTCCGTCGACCTGCGCGACGGCAACCAGGCGCTCATCGTTCCCATGAGCCTGGACGAGAAGCTCGAGTTCTTCCAGAAGCTCGTCGAGATCGGCTTCAAGGAGATCGAGATCGGCTTCCCGGCAGCCTCCGAGACCGAGTTCGAGCTGTGCCGCGCCCTGATCGAGCGCAACATGATCCCCGACGACGTGACCATCCAGGTGCTCACGCAGGCGCGCGAGCACATTATCCGCCGCACCTTCGAGGCGCTCGAGGGCTGCAAGACCCCGGTCATCGTGCATGTGTACAACTCCACGAGCCTGGCGCAGCGCGAGCAGGTCTTCAAGAAGGACAAGGACGCTATCAAGCAGATCGCCGTCGAGGGCGCCAAGCTCCTGAAGGAGCTCACCGACGCCGACGGCGGGCATCCCAACTACCGCTTCGAGTACAGCCCCGAGAGCTTCACGGGCACCGAGCCCGAGTACGCGCTCGAGGTCGTGAACGCCGTGCTCGACGTGTGGCAGCCCACGCCCGAGCGCACGGCCGTCATCAACCTGCCCGCCACGGTCGAGATGAGCCTGCCGCATGTCTTTGCCAGCCAGGTCGAGTACATGAGCAAGAACATGAAGTACCGCGAGAACGTCGTGCTCTCGCTGCATCCGCACAACGACCGCGGCACCGGCGTGGCCGACGCCGAGCTCGGCATCCTTGCGGGCGCCGACCGCATCGAGGGCACGCTCTTCGGCAACGGCGAGCGCACGGGCAACGTCGACATCATCACGCTGGCCATGAACATGTTCAGCCACGGCGTGAACCCCAAGCTCGACTTCAGCCGCATGCCCGAGCTCGTCGAGATGTACGAGCGCCTGACCCGCATGGACGTGAGCCCGCGCCAGCCCTACGCCGGCCAGCTCGTGTTCGCCGCCTTCTCGGGCAGCCATCAGGACGCCATCGCCAAGGGCTTCGCTTACCGCGACGAGCACAACCCCGACCGCTGGACGCTGCCGTACCTGCCGATCGACCCCGAGGACGTGGGCCGTCACTACGAGACCGACGTCATCCGCATCAACAGCCAGTCCGGCAAGGGCGGCGTGGGATACGTGCTCGAGAAGGCCTACGGCTACGTGCTGCCCAAGGCCATGCGCGAGGAGTTCGGCTACGCCGTCAAGAACGTCTCCGACCACGCGCACAAGGAGCTCGCTCCCGAGGAGGTGCACGACATCTTCCAGCGCGAGTTCGTCAACCGCGCCGGCGCCATCGCGCTCAAGGACTTCCACTTCATCCGTCCCGAGGGCGGCGGCGTGAAGGTCTTCATCACCGTCGAGAAGGACGGCGTCAGCCGCGAGGTCATCGGCACGGGCAACGGCCGCCTCGACGCCGTGGCCGAGGCCGTGAGCAGCCTCGGCATCGAGAATCACCTCACCGCCTACCACGAGCACGCGCTCGAGAGCGGCGCCGACAGCCGCGCCGCGGCGTACGTGCAGGTGGAGGCCGAGGGCGGCAAGAGCGCGTGGGGCTGCGGCGTCGACCCCGACATCATCGCCGCGTCCATCAAGGGCTACTTGTCGGCCATCAATCGCATGCTCGCGTAGGCGGCGGGCCCGCACGTTGGGTTCAAGCAGGCGAGCGGCGCCGCTTTGGCGCGCGCTTCTCGCCTTGATCTGAGACAATGGCAAGACACGCGCGCACGCGCGCTCTCGCCGACGCACAGAAGGGGCAAACTCTTATGGGAATGACCATGACGCAGAAGATCCTGGCGGCGCACGCCGGGGTCGACGAGGTGGTGCCCGGCCAGCTCATCGAGGCCGACATCGACCTCGTGCTCGCCAACGACATCACTGGTCCGGTGGCAATCCGCGAGCTCAAGAAGGCCGATCTCAACAAGGTCTTCGACAAGAACAAGGTGGCCCTGGTCATGGACCACTTCGTACCCAACAAAGACATCAAGAGCGCCGAGCAGTGCGTTGAGTGCCGCGACTTTGCGCGCGAGCACGGCATCGTGAACTTCTTCGACGTGGGCCGCATGGGCATCGAGCACGCGCTGCTCCCCGAGCAGGGCATCGTTGCCGCAGGCGACTGCATCATCGGCGCCGACTCCCACACCTGCACCTACGGCGCGCTTGGCGCGTTCTCCACGGGCGTGGGCTCCACCGACTGCGCTGCCGGCATCGCCACGGGCAAGGCCTGGTTCCGCGTCCCCTCGGCCATCAAGGTCGAGCTCACGGGCACCAAGGCGCCCTGGATCTCGGGCAAGGACGTCATCTTGCACCTCATCGGCGAGATCGGCGTCGACGGCGCCCTGTACGAGAGCCTCGAGTTCTGCGGCCCCGGCGTGGCCGAGCTCAGCATGGACGACCGCTTCTCCATTGCCAACATGGCCATCGAGGCCGGTGCCAAGAACGGCATCTTCCCCGTTGACGAGAAGACCGTGGCCTACATGGAGGGCCGCGTGCCGCGCGCCTGGAAGGTCTTCGAGGCCGATGCCGACGCCGAGTACGAGCGCACGGTCACCATCGACCTCTCGACGCTGCGCCCCACGGTCTCGGTGCCGCATCTGCCCGAGAACGCCAAGCCGGTCGAGGAGCTCGCCGACGTCGAGATCCAGCAGGCGGTTATCGGCAGCTGCACCAACGGCCGCATCGAGGACATGCGCGTCGCCGCCGACATCCTGCGCGGCCGCCATGTGGCGCCGTGGGTGCGCGCCATCGTGATCCCCGCCACGCAGGACGTGTACCTGCAGTGCATCCGCGAGGGCCTGGCCGAGGCCTTTATCGAGGCCGGCGCCGTTATCTCCACCCCCACCTGCGGCCCGTGCCTGGGCGGCTACATGGGCATCCTCGCTGCCGGCGAGCGCGCCATCTCGACCACCAACCGCAACTTCGTGGGCCGTATGGGCCATGTGGACTCCGAGGTGTACCTCTCGAGCCCGGCCGTGGCCGCCGCGAGCGCCGTTACCGGCCACATCACCGACCCGGCCACGCTCTAAGGAAGGATCAACATGAACGCACACGGCACCGTCTTCAAATACGGTGACAACGTCGACACCGACGTCATCATCCCGGCCCGTTACCTCAACATCGCCGATCCCGACGAGCTCGCCACGCACGCCATGGAGGACATCGACGCCACGTTCGTCGAGCGCGTGAAGCCCGGCGACATCGTCGTGGCCAACCGCAACTTCGGCTGCGGTTCCTCGCGCGAGCACGCGCCGCTCGTCATCAAGCAGAACGGCGTGTCCTGCGTCATTGCCGCGAGCTTCGCCCGCATCTTCTACCGCAACGCCATCAACATCGGCCTGCCCATCCTCGAGTGCGCCGAGGCCGCCGAGAAGATCCAGGACGGCGACGAGGTCGAGATCGACTTCGCCACGGGCCTCATCCGTGACATCACGCGCGGCGAGGAGTACCAGGCGCTCGCGTTCCCCGAGTTCATCAACGGCATCATCGAGCACGGCGGCTTGCTCAACAGCCTGAAGGCCCGAGGCGTCTAGCTGCGGCTCTCTAAAGCGGGCATGCCCGCGGTTTAGCTATTCGTACACGAAAGGGGCGATGATGGAGTACAGCATCGCAGTTCTGAAGGGCGACGGCATCGGTCCCGAGATCGTCTCCGAGGCCATGCGCGCGCTCGAGGCGGTGGGCGAGAAGTTCGGCCACACGTTTACGTTCACCGAGGCGCTGATCGGCGGCGCCGCCATCGACGCGGTGGGGGAGTGCCTGCCCGAGCGCACGGTCGACATCTGCCAGGGTTCCGACAGCGTGCTGCTCGGCGCGGTGGGCGGTCCCAAGTGGGACAGCCAGCCTGCCGCCAACCGGCCCGAGAAGGCGCTCCTCGGCATCCGCAAGGAGCTCGGTCTCTTTGCCAACATCCGTCCGGCGCAGCTCTGGGCGCCGCTCGCCGACGCCTGCCCGCTCAAGCCCGAGCGCTTGGGCAACGGCCTCGACCTCGTCGTGGTGCGCGAGCTCACGGGCGACGTGTACTTCGGCGAGAAGAAGCGCGACGCCGACGGCCGCGCGCACGACGACATGACCTACTCCGTTGCCGAGATCGAGCGCATCGCGCGCCGCGCCTTCGAGATGGCCCGCCAGCGCAACAACCACGTGACGAGCGTCGACAAGGCCAACGTGCTCGAGACGAGCCGCCTGTGGCGCGAGACCGTGGCGCGCGTGGCCGAGGGCTATCCGGACGTTGAGCTCGACTACCTCTACGTCGACAACGCCGCCATGCAGCTCGTGCTCAACCCGAGCCAGTTCGACGTCATTCTCACGGGCAACCTCTTCGGCGACATCCTCTCCGACGAGGCCAGCTGCATCACCGGCTCCATCGGCATGCTGCCGAGCGCAAGCCTCTCGCTCTCGAGCCGCGGCATGTACGAGCCCATCCACGGCTCCGCGCCCGACATCGCGGGCAAGAACCTCGCAAACCCCATCGCCACGATCCTCTCGGCTGCCATGATGCTGCGCTACAGCTTCAACCTGCCAGCCGAGGCCAAGGCCATCGAGGACGCCGTGGGCCGCGTGCTCGACGCTGGCTTCCGCACCGCCGACATCGCCAAGCCCGGCGACGAGTACATGACCTGCTCCGACATGGGCCGCGCCATCTGCGCCGAGATCAAGAACGGCTAGGCGCTTCTCGACGCAGGCCCTGATCAGGACGTTGTCGCAACGCAGCAGGCCCTCCCGGCATTGCCGGGAGGGCCTGCTTTCGTCTCTATGCCCGCCTACCGCGCCTTCTGATCGATCTTCTGCAAACCGAGTTCGGGTTGGGACTGAAAACCGATGTCGGGTTTGGCAAAACCCCTGGTTCTTCTGCAAACCGAAGTCGTTTTTCAGGTGCAACCCGACGTCGGTTTGCAGAGGCTTCGGAACTCTTCCGGTTACCGGGCGAAAGGGGAAGCGCGAACTAGTTGTCCTTGTGCGGGCAGTTGGCGCAGCCGCCCTCGGAGCTGCTGGAGCCCGAGGTTCCGGCGGTGGAGCTGGAGCCGCCGCGCTGGTCGGTGTTGTAGAAACCCGAACCCTTGAACTCGATGCCGGCGGGCGTGAAGACCTTCTCGGCGTCGGCGCCGCAGGACGGGCAGTGAACCTCGGGGCGCTCGGTCATGCCGTGCTGGACCTCGAAGACCGTCCCGCAGGACGTGCATTTGTAGTCGTAACGTGCCATGTTGTTCCTCCTGAGCAGTTAGTCACAAGCGGTATTGTATCCAAATTCGTCTGAGGTGCGCCGATGCCATACAATCGGCACGCCGCGGGCGCCGGGTCAAGCGCCTGAGGGCCAGGCGGTCGGGGCGCCCTGTTTTCCGAACGGCCCTGTCATTGGTTGCCGTTTGCGGAGCCAGCCATGCCGCTCATGATGAAGTTCAAGCCGTATACCGATTATACGCCGTAGAAGATTCCTTCCATACACCCGTTGTGTTAAAGGCAGGTTGCGCGTTAGTTGCAGTTGCGCTGTGTCTTGGTTTCGCGTGCGCGAGTCGACGTTTCGCCTTGGTTGCGCTTACGCAAACTCACCCGCTTGCAGCACAACAGAAATATTGCCTTCCTAACCTTACATTCATGCCGCCCGTAGTTCCGAAGTGATGCGGACGGTTCATTGGCCGCCAAAAAGTGAAGGGGGAAGCCAATGAGAGCACAGGTGGGCAACGATGCCAAGTGCCAAGGCTGCATGCCCAGCCGTCGGACTCTGCTGAAGGCGAGCGCGGCGGGTCTTTTGGGCGCTGCGGCGATGGGGCTTTCGGGATGTGCGGGCAGCGCGCTTGCCGACGCGCTGTCCGGCGTCGGAGCGGACGCTGACGGTGCCGCCCGAGCCGTGCCTGACATCGGGGCGGGCGAGGTGAAGGTTGGCGTTATGCATTCGCTCTCGGGCACGATGGCTATGAGCGAGACATCGGTGCGCGACGCCGAGCTTTTGGCTATCGAGGAGATCAACGCGGCGGGCGGCGTTTTGGGACGTCAGATCGTGCCGGTTGTGGAGGACGGTGCCTCCGACAACGCTACGTTCGCCGAGAAGGCCGAGAAGCTCCTCATGAGCGATCACGTCGCTGCGGTATTCGGATGCTGGACCAGCGCCTCGCGCAAAGCCGTGCTGCCGGTTTTCGAGCGTTGCAACGGACTTCTGTGGTATCCGGTGCAGTACGAGGGCATGGAGTCGTCCAAGAACATCTTCTACGTGGGTGCGGCACCCAACCAACAGATCGTGCCGGCGGTTGACTATCTTGCAGAGCAATACGGCAAACGGATCTTTTTGCTGGGGTCGGATTACGTGTTCCCGCGCACCGCTAACACGGTTATCAAAGCGCAGGCTGCCGCGAAGGGATATGAGATCGTGGGCGAGGAGTACACGCCCATGGGGCATACCGATTACGCCACGGTTATCAACAAGATTCGCGCCGCCCAGCCCGACTACGTTTTCAACACGCTGAACGGCGACTCCAATGTCTCGTTCTTCAAGCAGCTGCGTGACTCCGGCATTACCGCAGACGATCTCATGACCTGCTCGGTGTCGGTTGCCGAGGAAGAGGTGGCGGGCATTGGCGCAAGCTATCTCGAAGGGCATATGACCTCGTGGAACTACTACGAGACCACCTCTACGCCCGAGAACGACCGCTTCGTGGCCGCCTACAAGGAGCGCTACGGCTCCGGACGTGTTACCGACGACCCCATCGAGGCCGGTTACTGCGCCGTGCATCTGTGGGCGGCGGCCTGCGAGAAGGCCGGAAGCTTCGAGGTCGACGACGTGCGCGCTGCTGCCGGGGGCGTGACGTTTCAGGCGCCCGAGGGCCTTATGACCATCGACGGCGACAACCAGCATATGTACAAGACCGTCCGTATCGGCCGCGTCAACGCCGACGGCCTCATCGACGAGGTCTGGGCGTCGGACGAACCGCTCAAGCCCGACCCGTACCTTACGGGCTATGCCTGGGCCAAGGACCTTTCCTAAGGAGGCGCACATGGTAGAAACGCTTGTCATGCAGGCTTTCAATGGCATCAGCCTGAGCTCGATTCTGTTTCTCGCAGCGATCGGCTTGGCGGTTACCTTCAGCCTCATGCATGTCATCAACATGGCACATGGTGAGTTCATTATGGTGGGTGCTTACACCGCCTATGTCGTGCAGGGCGCCTTCTCGGGCTTTGGCGATGCCTTTGGGCTCTACGTGCCGGTGGCAATCGTGATGTCGTTCGTTGTTGCGGCGGCCTTGGGCGCAGTGGTCGAGAAGCTCATCGTGAGCCGGCTCTACGGCCGCGTCGCCGACAGCCTGCTCGTCACGTGGGGACTGTCGCTTGTGCTCCAGCAGCTGGCGCGCAACCTCTTCGGCTCTGCCAATGTGGGCGTCGAGGTGCCGAGCTACTTGGCCGGCAGTTTTGAGATCGGCGGGATCGCGCTGCCGTACACGCGCATCTGGATCCTCGTGATCGCGCTCGCGTGCCTGCTCGGCGTGTACCTCTTCATGTTCCGCACGCGCTTCGGTCGCACGGTCCGTGCCGTTATGCAGAACCGCCCCATGGCGGCGGCCCTCGGCGTCAATACGCGCCGCGTGGACGCCATTACCTTTGCGCTGGGTTCGGGGCTCGCCGGCTTGGCTGGCTGCACGCTCACGTGGATCGGCCTCGTAGGGTCGGGTCTCGGCCAGAACTACATCACTCAGGCCTTCATGACCGTGGTCGTAGGCGGAGCGGGGTTTGTCTTCGGCTCGGTGTTCGGCGCCGGGTTCATAGGCATCGGCCAGTCCATCTTCGAGTTCCTAACCGACGCATCGCTTGGCCAAGCGCTCATCTTCCTCGCGGTCATCCTGCTTCTGCAGTTCCGTCCCAAGGGCATCTTCGCAGTGAGCAGCCGTTCGCTCGAGGACGAGTAGGAGGTATCCCATGGCTCTTACGCAATCGTCAAAAACGCAGCGCAACCGTCTCGTGCTTGCGTTCGTCATCTTTGCGATGCTGGCCGTAGTGCCAGCGGTGCTGCCCCTATTCCGCACCACCCTCATCGCACGTTTCATGTGCTACGCCGTCGTTGCCCTGGGGCTCGACATGATCTGGGGCTATACCGGCATCATGAGCTTGGGGCATGGCGTGTACTTTGGCCTCGGCGCCTACTGCATGGCCATGTACCTCAAGCTCGCGGCTGCGGGCGGCGGCATCCCCGACTTCATGCAGTGGTCAGGCTTCGACGCGCTGCCCGCGTGGTGGACGCCGTTTGCCAACCCCGCCTTCGCCTTTGCCATGGTGGTTCTCGTTCCCGTGGTCGTGTCCGTGGCGGTGGGCCTGCTCACCTTCCTGCACAACATCAAGGGCGTGTACTTCTCCATTCTCTCGCAGGCGCTGGCGCTGATCATGAGCGTGCTTCTGGTCGGCAGCCAGCAGTACACCGGCGGTTCCAACGGCCTCACTGACTTCGACACGATCCTGGGCGCACCGCTTGCGAGCTCCGCGACAAAGGTCGCGCTCTACTACGTCACGCTCGCAGTGCTCGTCGCCGTTTTCGCGCTCTGCTTCTTCTTGGTCAACCGTCGCATCGGCAAGATCTTCATGGCCATCCGAGACTCCGAGAACCGTGTTCGTTTCACCGGCTACAACACCGCTGTCTTCAAGGTGTTCGTCTACGCCCTTTCCGCCGCAGTGGCCGGCATCGCCGGAGCCCTCTACGTAAGCCAGGTGGGCATCATCACGCCGGCCGACGTGGGCGTGGCGCCTTCCATCGAGATGATCGTATGGGTTGCCATCGGCGGGCGCGGCACGCTTGTGGGCGCCGTGATCGGCGCGCTTCTGACCAGCGGAGTGGAGACGGTTGCCTCGGAGACCTTCCCCGATCTGTGGAACTACCTGCTGGGTCTGGTCTGCATCGTGGTCGTGCTCTTTCTCCCGGGCGGCCTTATGGATCTGCCGCGCGTTCCGGCGCGCGTTCGCGCATGGCTCAATCGCTCGCACACAGGCGGCGCGGGCTCCTTGGCCCTTGTCGCTTCGTGCCCGGCTGACGTTGCCGCGGTAAACGTCGACCCGGCCTTTGACGGCGCGCCCGCCATGCAGCCTGCGCCCTCGCCGGCGTTCTCTGACGACTCTTCAGACGAGAGAGACCCCGCTTCGTCGGGCGCACATGCGCCGACTGCGGGCCAGACATCGTCTGACTCTGCATCCGCTTCCAGAAAGGAGGCCTAACATGGGCGATACCGCAAACCTCGTTCGCGAGCAGGACGCCCCGGCGCTGCTCTCCATTGAGGATGTGAGCGTGGTCTTCAACGGGTTCCACGCCATCAGCCATGTCAGCACCACGGTGGGCGACCACGAGATCCGTTTCTTCATCGGTCCCAACGGCGCCGGCAAAACGACCATCTTGGACGCCATCTGCGGCAAGAACCGCATTGCCGGCGGGCGCATCATGTTCAAAGGAAAATACGACCTTTCCCGCATGAAGGACTACAAAATCGCAAACTTGGGTGTCAGCCGCAAATTCCAGGCGCCCAGCGTCTTTCCCGGCATCACTATTCTCGAGAACATGGAGCTCGCAGCGGCTAACCGCCACAGTCTCTACTCCACCACCTTCTTGAACCTCAAGCCCGACCAGCGCGACTACATTCGCTACATCCTGGATTTCATCGGGCTTTATGACAAATGCTTCGACTATCCCACGCGGCTTTCCCACGGCGAGAAGCAGTGGCTCGAGATCGGCATGCTGCTCACGCAGCACCCCGACCTTCTGCTGTTGGACGAGCCGGTGGCCGGCATGAGTCGGCGCGAGACCGAGCACACCGCAGAGCTCTTACAGCGCATCAAACAGGAGTGCTCCGTCGTCGTGGTGGAGCACGACATGCAGTTCGCCAAGGACGTGTCTGACAACGTGACGGTGTTCCATGAGGGCAAGGTGCTCGCCGAGGGCACTATGGACGAGGTCTCGCAGAACCAGACGGTGATTGACGTGTACCTGGGACGAGGGGGCGAGAAGTGATGGCGCTTGAGATCCAGAGGATGTTCGCCACCTACGGCGAGGGCATCGTGCTCCACGGTGTGAGCCTGAAGGCCGAGAAGGGCAAGGTAACGGCCCTGGTGGGGCGCAACGGAGCCGGCAAGACCACGACGCTCAAGGCCCTCATGGGGCTCGTGTCCGCGCCTGCCGGCCAGATCGAACTCGACGGCAAGCACTTGGAGGGGCTGCCCGCCTACGAACGGGCGCGCGCCGGCATCGGCTACGTCCCGCAAGGCCGCGAGATATTTCCGCAGCTCACCGTGCGCGAGAACCTCGAGCTAGGTATGGAGGCCAACCCGTCGGTGCACGAGATTCCCGAGAGCCTCTTCGAGACGTTTCCGATCTTGCGGGAGTTTCTGAACCGCAAAGGCGGAGATCTCTCCGGTGGTCAGCAGCAGCAACTTGCCATAGCCCGCGCGCTGGTTGCCCGCCCGCGCGTGCTAGTGCTCGACGAGCCCACCGAGGGCATCCAGCCGTCCGTGGTCTCCGAGATCGGTCGCGTGCTCGGCCAGATCAAGCAGGACGTGGCCGTGCTTTTGGTGGAGCAGTATCTCGAGTTCGCGCTCGAGGTGGCCGATGACGTGTACGTGATCGAGAAAGGCGAGATCGTTCAGCACGGCGCGCCCGACGCGCTCGACCAAGAGGCGCTCAAGCAGACCATGGCGCTCTAGCCCCGCGGCTTCTGAGGAGGGCGGCCGCCCGAGCCGCCCGGTGCCGTGACGCTGCGGCAGAAAGGAGAGGGCATGCATTTGACGGAACGGGACCAGGAGAAGCTCATGCTCCACCTGGCGGGACAGCTGGCCTCCGAGCGGCGAGCTCGGGGCCTCAAGCTCAACTATCCGGAGGCGGTGGCGCTCATAAGCTCCGAGATCATGGAGCGCGCACGCGACGGCGAGGACGTGGCTGAGCTAATGAGCGCGGGTCGCGAGATTCTCACATCGCAAGACGTTATGGACGGTGTTGCGGGCATGGTCAGAGAAGTGCAGGTGGAGTGCACGTTTCCCGACGGAACCAAGCTCGTGACTGTGCACGATCCCATTCAGGAGGTGGCGCGATGAACGTGGGCGAGGTTATCTGCGCTCCTGGTTCTGTTCTTCTCAACGACGGCCGTCCCACGGTGGAGCTCGACGTTGCCAACGCGGGCGACCGTCCCGTACAGGTAGGGTCGCATCTGCACTTCTTCGAGGCAAACCGCTGCCTGCGGTTCGACCGGGCCGCCGCGTTTGGGTACCGGCTGGACGTGCCCTCGGGCACGTCGGTGCGCTTTGAGCCTGGTGAGGTTAAGCGCGTGCGTCTCGTTGGCATTGCGGGTGCGCGGCGCGTCTTCGGCTTGAACGGGCTCGCGCAGGGCGCGCTTGACGACGCGGGCGCATGCGCGGCGGCGCTCGATCGGGCGGAGCAACGCGGATTTAGCTGGTACACCCCCGGCGTCGCCGTGGGGTTCGACGGCAAGCGCTATGCCTTGGGCGGTTCGGCTTGCGCAGGAGACCAGGGTGCGCCGGCGCAGGCTGTGTCCGACGGCGGCGCGCGCCCCGTGTCCGAAGACGGCGGAGGACAGCCAAGGCGAGTTTAGAGAAGGGGAGGCAGGCAAATGGCAGTGAGCATCTCGCGCGAGGCGTACGCCTCCATGTACGGCCCCACCACGGGCGATAAGGTGCGCCTGGCCGACACCGACCTTGTGATCGAGGTCGAGCGCGATCTTACCACCTACGGCGACGAGGCCAAGTTCGGCGGAGGCAAGACCCTGCGCGACGGCATGGGCCAGAACGTCGGCGCAACATCTGCGGACGGGGTGTTGGACCTGGTGATCACCAACGCCCTCATCTTGGATTGGACGGGTGTTTACAAGGCTGATATAGGCATCCGCGACGGGCTCATCGTGGGCATCGGGCACGCAGGGAACCCCGATGTTATGGAGGGCGTGACGCCGGGCATGACAGTGGGAGCGGCAACCGAGGCGCTTGCAGGAGAGGGGCTTATCGTCACGGCGGGAGGTGTGGACACCCATATCCACTTCATCAGTCCCACTCAGGTGGGATGTGCCCTCATGAGCGGCGTCACTACCATGATCGGCGGAGGAACCGGTCCTGCCGACGGAACCAACGCCGTGACGTCTACTCCTGGGCCCTGGAACATCGCCATGATGCTGCGATCGGCGGAGGCCTACCCGGTGAATCTGGGTTTTCTGGGCAAAGGCAACTGCTCGGCCGCGGCTCCCTTGGCCGAGCAGATCGAGGCGGGCGCAGTCGGTCTCAAGGTCCACGAGGACTGGGGCGCCACGCCCGCGGCGATAGACGCCGCGCTTTCCGTTGCCGACGACTACGACGTGCAGGTTGCCATTCACACCGACACCCTGAACGAGTGCGGGTGCGTGGAGGACACGGTGGCGGCCATCGGCGGGCGCACCATTCATACCTACCACACCGAAGGGGCCGGCGGCGGCCACGCGCCGGACATCATGCGCATCGCCAGCCAGCCCAACGTGCTGCCAAGCTCGACAAACCCCACCATGCCCTTCTCGCGCAACACGCTTGACGAGCATCTCGACATGCTCATGGTCTGCCACCATCTGGACAGCCGCATTCCCGAAGACGTGGCCTTTGCCGACAGCCGCATACGCCCCGAGACCATCGCCGCCGAGGACGTGCTGCACGACCTGGGAGTCTTCTCCATGATGAGCTCGGACAGCCAGGCCATGGGCCGCGTGGGCGAGGTGATCACCCGCACATGGCAGACGGCGAGCAAAATGCGCGCTCAACGCGGACCGCTGTCAGAGGATAGGGGGCACGGCAACGACAATTTCCGCGCACGGCGCTACGTTGCGAAGTACACGATCAACCCTGCGGTGACCCACGGCATCAGCCGCTACGTGGGATCGATCGAGGTGGGCAAGCTCGCCGACCTGGTGCTGTGGGACCCACGGTTCTTCGGCGTTGCGCCCGAGGTGGTGGTAAAGGGCGGTTTCATTTGCGCGGCGCGCATGGGCGACGCCAACGCCTCGATCCCCACCACGCAGCCAGTGCTGATGCGTCCGATGTTCGGTGCGGACGGAATGGCGCGCGCGGCGAGCTGTCTTACGTTTACCTCTCGCGCCGCGGCAGAGCGCGGAGTGGGCGAGACGCTCGGGCTCAAGCGCAAAGTGGCGCCGGTGGAGTCGTGCCGAAAGATCGGCAAACGCGACATGCGCCTCAATGACGCGACCCCGGATATTGACGTCGATCCGGAGACTTACGAGGTGCGGGTGGA
Organism: uncultured Collinsella sp.; assembly: GCA_949287065.1. GTDB lineage: Bacteria > Actinomycetota > Coriobacteriia > Coriobacteriales > Coriobacteriaceae > CALUOB01. Next base: position 29,958 of record CASEEV010000049.1, on the reverse strand, counting down.
CGGCGAGGCGGTTACCTGCGCTCCGGTTGACACGCTGCCGTTGGCGCAGCGCTACAGGCTGTTTTAGCCATCTTGACGCCGCCGGAACAGGTGGCACTGGAGGGATATATGATCTGTGAGAACGTCATAGGGTCGCTTCGCGACGAGGACATGCATCACGAGCTTTCAAAACGGCTGGGGGGCTACGTGGTGGAGGAGGTGCTCTTCTCGTGGGACGAGTGCCACAAGCGCGTTCAGCGCAAGGTGGGCTCTGAGGGCACCGAGGTGGGCATCAGACTCAGTGAGGAGGCGCAGCGCCGGGGCATACGCGATGGCGACGTGCTCGGCATCGATGACTTTACGCAGCACGTTCTTGTAGCGCGCATAAAGGAGGAGAGCGCCCTGATTATTCAGGTTGACGAGCACGACGTGTTCGCTGCTGCGCGGATTGCGTGGGCCGTCGGCAACACGCATGCGCCGCTGTTTGCTGCCAAGCGCACGGGATGTTTCGCCACATCGCCTAATGAGCCGCTGCGCTCCCTTCTTTCACGCATGCCGGGCGTGGAGGTACGGGCTGGCAGGATGCCGCTGGATCCGGGCAGGCAGATATCGGCGGGTTTTTCGGTTCCCGGACACGCGCACGGTCACAACCATGCAGCCGATGCTGATTGCAAGCATCCTGCATCTCACAGCGCTGCATCAAGCGTTTCGCGAGAAGATGGCCCGCGATGAGTCCCGAGGCCGAGCTCATGCTCGCGCAGGTGTGCGACCCGACGTTTCCCATCGGTGCGTACGCTCACTCCTTTGGCCTCGAGACATATGTGCAGCGAGGCGTGGTTGACGATCCGAAGTCGGCGGCGGACTATGTGCGCCAGCAGCTGGAAGGGCCGCTATGTTACACCGAGCTATTGGGGATGTGCCTTGCGTTTGAGCGAGCCTGTGACCGCGACGCCAAGGGTCTCGCCAGGCTGGAAGCATGGCTTGCGGCGTATCGAGCGCCGAGCGAGCTGCGCGAGGCGTCTCGCAAGCTTGGCGGCAGGTTTTGCCGCACCGCTTGCGAGCTGCTTGACGAGGACGCGCGAGAGCCAGGTTGCGACCGAGATGCATGCTCGTTCTTCTTGGGCTACGCCCAAACGGGAGCCCATCACCTGAACACGGCCTTCGGTGCGTTTGCGCCTGCCGCGGGCATACCGCTTGCCGACCTCTTGCGCCGCTACCTGTACGCTCAGGTCTCGGCCATGGTCACGTGCTGCGTGAAGGCGGTCCCGCTGAGCCAGACTGCTGGGCAGCGCATAGTGCGACAGAGTTATTGCGCGCAGACGCGCTGCGTCGAGAAGGCGCTCGCCGCTGCGCCCGAGGAGCTGGGGCGCTCTTCACCTGGTTTTGACGTGCGCTCCATAGAACACGAAACCTTGTACACACGTTTGTTTATGAGCTGATCTCCGGCGGCGCGTTGCGAGTTGCCGTCGCATCTTGCTTTGCCCGCCGTTTTTTAGAGGAAGGAACGACCATATGTCTTATGTGCGCATCGGAGTCGCTGGGCCCGTCGGGTCAGGCAAAACCGCGCTTATCGAGGCGCTGACCCGTCGCATGGCAGACTCCTACAGCATGGGCGTCGTCACCAACGACATCTACACCAAGGAGGATGCCGAGTTCCTCGCGAAGCATTCCGTGCTGCCGCTCGACCGCATCATCGGCGTGGAGACCGGGGGCTGCCCGCACACCGCCATCCGCGAGGATGCGAGCATGAACCTCGAGGCGGTTGACGACCTGGTGAGCCAACATCCCGACATCGAGCTCGTCTTTATCGAGAGCGGCGGCGACAATCTTTCCGCCACGTTCTCACCAGAGCTGGCGGATGCCACGATCTTTGTGATCGATGTGTCGGAAGGCGACAAGATCCCGCGCAAGGGCGGACCGGGTATTATGCGCAGCGACCTTCTCGTGATCAACAAGACCGACTTGGCTCCGTACGTGGGCGCAAGCCTTGAGGTCATGGAGCGCGACGCGCGCCGTATGCGCGACGAGCGTCCTTTCGTATTTACCAACACGCGGTCGGGAGAGGGCGTCGCCGCCGTCGAAGCGTGGATCCGCGCCAATGTGCTGCTGGAGGGGGTCCCTAAGTGAGCAACGTTACGACGGCCAACCGTTACGGCCGTCCAACCGTGCTGGAGCTCGAGACGATTCGCGGGCCCGCGGGAGCCACGACGCTGGAGCATGCGTTTGCCACGCCGCCCCTCCGCGTGATGAAGCCGTTGCATAGCCCCACCGCGCCCGAATGGGCGCATGTTGTTGCCATGAGCTCGTCGGCCGGTCTTATGGAGGGCGATGCGCAGTGCGTGCGGGTGGCAGTTGGGTCGGGTGCCGCGCTTGCGATGAGCTCGCAAGCGTACGAGAAGGTTCACCGGATGGCCGGCCCTGGCGGGGCATCGCGCGAAACTTTGCTCGAGGTGGCTGCGGGAGGGCGGCTCTTGTATTGGCAGCAGCCGGTCATTCCGTTTGCCGGCTCGCGTTTTGCCGGGTCTACCCGCATAGATCTTGCCGACGCAACGGCGCAGGTGGCTTATGCCGAGGTTGTGTCGTGCGGCCGCGCGGCCCGCGGAGAGCGTTTCCGATTCGCGCGTTTTGTAAGTCGCGTGCAGGTCTGTGTGGGCGGCGAGCCCGTATTTGCCGACAACCTTGTGCTCGACCCCGCCGAGAACGACCTGGAAGGCTTGGGCTTCTTTGAAGGATGCACGCACCTGGCGAGTTTGGTGGTGCTGGGACCCGGCTGCACGGAAGAGACGTTCCGGAGCGCTCGGGAGCTCATCAGCCGTGAAACGGAGGCCGCTCAGGAAGTGGTTTGCGCAGACGAGGGTGCTCGTTGTTCGACGCCGACGGTGATGGGCGGCGTCACTCGCCTGCGATGCGCATCGGGGACGAGGGGATGGGCGGTGCGCCTGTTGGGCTGCCGTGCGCAGGATCTGGAACGCAATCTCGCTCGTGTTGCCGCTGCTGCGGGCTTTCCCGCCGCGCTCGTCTCCCACCTCTGAGCTTTGATCAGCCTCTCTCGGCTCACGTCCGGGAACAGTGCCGTATTATGTGGTTGGAACTGACGACGGGAGGCAGTGTGAGCAATCGCGAGGGCGCGCATGCCGAGGGAGCTTGCGGAGAGGCTCGCATTGTTTGGAGGAGGCCCATGGACCAGCGGCGAGACCTGTCCGATCTCTTGGTGTTCGAGCCGGGCGTTGCGCGCAAGAAGCCCGAGAACATCCGCCACCGCGAGAATCCCTGCCCGTTTTGCGACGTCGCGGGCCTGAGCGACATCTTTCGGCACGAAGACGACCGTATCTGGCTCATGAACAAGTACCGCACGCTGCGGCACACGGTGCAGACTGTGGTCATCGAGTCATCCGACCACGAGGGCGGTCCCTCGCGCTACGACCGCGCGACCAACCGTCGCGTCTTTCGGTTCGCGCTCGAGTGCTTTGCCGCCATGAGCGCGGATGCCCGGTTCGAGAGCGTCGTTATGTTCAAGAACTTCGGGCCGCTCTCGGGCGGGTCGCTTCTGCACCCCCATATGCAGATCGTGGGGCTCGAGCACGCAAACGCTTACGCCAGGGTCGCTCCAGAGAACGTTGCGGGTACCGAGGTGTACCGCACCGAAGACGTTCGGGTGACGCTCTCCGAGCATCCTGTCATGGGCCTCGAGGAGATCAACGTCGGGATATCGGCAGAGGGCCTGCCGCCGCATGCGCTTTGCCGCAGCGAGACCTTCGAGCCTCGCAGGGAAGGCGGAGAAGGGCCCGCCTTTGCCCCGTGGGCTCCGGCAGAGCCCGTAGCCGCCCTTGTGGGCGATGCGGCGCGTCGGGTGGACGCGCTCGCCGACTGCGCGCAGGTGATCGCGCGCTACCTGCTCGAGACGTACCACGGGGGCGCCTGCACGTCGTACAACCTGTTCTTCTATCCGCTGGGCGACATGCTGTGGATGAAGGCCATGCCGCGCTGGGTCTCCTCTCCCTATACCATCGGCTACGGGCTTTCTCAGGTCGATTGCGCCGCGTTTCAGGAGACGGTGCGCGGCGAGCTCGCTCTTGCGCTCGAGGCGCTCGGGCGCTGAGAGGCTGGCAAAGGCTTCCGGCAAGGCGCTCTTTTTTGTTCCGGTGATGCTTCGGGGCGATGCGTTCCCGGGGATCCGCATGCTCTTTGACGCGCTACGTGCCAAAAGTTGCTTGATTTGGGCTGCTACGGGTATCATGGGTCAGGAACCGGAAGGAGGGAACCATGGCGGTATACGTAACCTCTGACGCCCACGGCCATCTGCGCGCCTTTGACGAGGCGCTCGAGAAGATCTCGCTCGGGTCGAGCGACACGCTCTTCGTGCTCGGCGACATGGTCGATCGCGGGCCCGACCCGCTCGGCGTGGTCAAGCTCGTGCGCTCGCTGCCCAACGCGCACGTGCTTCTGGGCAACCACGAGCACATGATGCTCGACGCCGTGGCCCACTTAGAGGAGAAGCGCCTGTTCGGCCTTATCCGCCATGAATCGGTCGACCTGTGGGCGCTCAACGGCGGCTTCACCACGCTCGAGGGCCTCGACAAGCTCGAGGACGACGAGTTCCAGGAGATCGTCGACTGGGTGCGCGCGCTGCCGCTGTACTTCGACGTGCGCCTGGGCGACCGTCAGTACCTGCTCGTTCATGCCGGTATCAATCCCGAGATCGCTGCACCTGTGTACGCGGAGACCGGCTCCGTCGACGAGGCGATGGCGGCGCAGACCATCGAGGACGTCGTATGGATCAGGGCGCCCTTCTGGTCCCAGCCGACTGGCCTTATCGACCGCAACGGCCGCGGCCCGGTGGTTATAGCCGGCCATACGCCGACGATCCTCTTGAGCTACTACGTCGACCGCCCGTGCGAGCCCATGACCGACGAGGAGGGGCGCGGCAAGATCGTCGAGGTTGGCGCCACGTGGGACACCGGCGGCGTGCCCGACCGCATCAACATCGACTGCTCCGCCGCCGCGGGAGCAGGCCAGGGGCGCGTGGGCATTCTGCGCCTCGACGACGGCGCGCGGTTCTACGCGGCCATCAAGAGCGGCGAGTAGCTTTATGAACGCGTAAGTGCCGTATCGGCAAAGAGAGGCCTTCGCGAGGCAGTACGGGGCGCCCGGGGAGGTGCCCCGTTCAGTTACGCCTCGAGCTTGAGCGTGCTGCCCGTGCGCGAGCGCGAGACGACGATCTTGCGGTCGATGGATTCTTTGAGCTCGTCAACATGGCTGATGATGCCGACGAGCTTGCCCGAGCCGGTGAGCTCGGTGAGCGTTTTGATGGCGAGCCCGAGCGACTCGGTGTCGAGCGAGCCGAAACCCTCGTCGATGAACATCGTGTCGAGCTGAATGCCGCCTGCGTTTGCCTGTACGACGTCGGAGAGGCCGAGCGCGAGCGCGAGCGACGCCTTGAACGCCTCGCCGCCCGAGAGCGAGGACGCGTCGCGCTCCTTGCCGGTGTAGTGGTCGATCACGTCGAGGTCGAGACCGCTTTTCTCGCTGCGGTTGATGGTCTTGGTGCGGCGGACGAGCTCGTAGCGCCCCGTTGTCATCACCGAGAGACGCCGGTTGGCGGCGTTGATCATCCGGTCGAAGTAGAGCGTCTGCACGTAGGTTTCAAAGGTGACGCGGTCATGGCCGGTAAGCGTGCCCGAGGCGGTGAAGGCAACGGGCGCGATCTCGTCGTACGCCTTCATATCAGCCTGGCTGCGCGCGTTGATCGCTTCGAGCTGACGCGCAACGGCGGCATTTGCCTCTGTGCGGCTGCGAAGGGCGTCGCGCGCGGACTTGAGCTCCTCGTGAGCGGTTTGTGCCTCGGCAAGTTGCGACCCTACGTTGCCGAGATCGATGCTCTGAGCGGCGTCGACCTGGTCTGCGAGGCTCGAAGTGCGCGCTGCCGCCGCCTCCTCGGCGCGTTGGTGGCGCTCGAGGGATGACCGTGCCCGGCTCACCGCAGAGTCGATGCCCTCGACGGTTGCCTGGGCGGCGCTGAGGGCGGCTTGAGCTTCAGTTTGGGTCGGGTAGGGGAGCCTGAGCGCAATGATGTCGCGCTTTGCCTCGGCAACGCGCAGCTCCCGTGAGCAGGACTCCGCACGGTCTCTGGCATCTTCGACCTCCCGGTCAAGTGCCAGCGCGTCGTTTTCGCTCTGCGCGCGACGCTTGTCCAGAAGGTCGAGCTCGCGGGCGTCTGCAGCGCGTGCGTCGACGGCATTGCGCGCTTTCGTGACGTTGTCTGCCGCTTCTTGTGCGGCGGCGCGTGCGGTGGCCTCGTCGATGCCTTGCGCCTGAGCCTCGAGAACCTCGCAACGACTTCTTCTGGCCGAGCTTTCTGCCGTGAGCTCGGTCACCGAGGAGCCGACGTTGGCTATGCGCTGGCGAAGCTCGACGGTCGTCTGCTCGCGCTCGGCAATGAGGTCGCGCAGCTCGATCAGCTCTTCCAAGCGCTTGCGGGCCTGCGCCTCCTGGGCGTGGGCATTCTCGAGGTCGTTTTGCGCCTTCTGCTCGCGGCTTAGCAGCGCTTGCTCGTCGCCGTGGTCGGCAACGAGCGCCAGAAGGGCTTTTGCGCGGTCGGCGTGCAGGGCTCGCGCCGCCTTGGCTTCAGCCGACGCTTTGGCGGCGGCTTGCTCGCTGCGCGTTCTCTCGGTTTCGGCAGTTTCGACTTCTGCCTGGGAGGGCGTGCTGACGTCGCGGGCGGCAGGCGCCGGGTGGCTCAGAGAGCCGCAAACCGGGCACGGCGCGCCCTCTTTAAGGGTCGAGGCGAGAACACCTGCCTGTCCGTCGAGGAAAGCCCTGTTGAGGGCGGCAAAGCGCGCCTGGGCGCTTTCGGCGCATGCGGCGGCGCGCCGATAAGCATCCGCAGCCGCAATCTCCTCGCCGCGCGCTGCCTGCTCTGCGTCTTGCGCATTGCACAGGGCGCCTAGGTATTCGCGGACACGGTTGAGCTCGTCGGCGCGCGTCTTGCTTGCGGAGCGGGCTGCCTCGAGCTCTGCCGGAGCGTTTTTCAGGTTTTCTGCGCGGGCGCGCTCCGCGGCCAGCTGGTCTTCTCGAGACGCCAGCTCCTCGTTCAGGCGCTCGGTATCGGCGTTGCGTTTGGCAAGCTCGTTCTCCGAGGCGGCGAGCGCCTCTCTGATCGTGCGCAGATCCCGATGCAGGTGGACGAGCTCGTCTGCTTCCTGCTGGGCATGCTCCGCATCTCTGAGCGCGGCTTGTGCCTGTACGAGAAGGACGCGCGCATCGGCCAGGCCGTCTAGGCGCGCCGCCGTACTGCGCCGGGCCTCCTCGAGCTCTTCGCGCTGCTCTTTGGCTCGCGTAAAGCGGGCCTGGGCATCGGCGCGCTCCCTGCGCGCCTTCTCGGTGGTTCTCTGCGCTGCCGCGTAGTCCCGGTAGTCGTTCAGGGCATCGGTGAGCAGTGTTGCCTGAGCAGCGGCATCATTGCGCTCGGGAAGGGCGGTTTCTGCCTGCGCGAGCCTCTGTTCGAGCTCGGGCCTGAGCTGCGCGAGCTGGTCGTGCTCGCGTTGCGCGCAGGCAAGCTCATCGCGCAGGCGCTCGGCGGCGAGGCCACGCTCCTCTTCGCGCGCCAGGGCGTCGATGCGCTTCTCTGTGGCGAGCAGCTTTGCCTCGGTGTCGCGAAGGGCGGGCTCGTCGGCGTCAACGAGGTGTTGCGCGAGTTCGAGCAGTGCCTGCGCCGTCAACGCGCTGCGGCTGCGCATCTCGTCGAGAGCCGTCTCGCCTTCGCTGCAGGGTTCTGGGCGCAGCTGCTCGGCGAGCGCCGCGACTAGCGTTTCGGCATTGCGGACCCGACCGTAGAGCGCCTTGCGCTCGTCTTCGAGGGTGTTCTGAAAGCGCTGGTACACCTCGGTGCCAAAGAGGCGACGGAATATGGCGCGACGGTCGTTGGTGGATGCCGAGAGCAGACGCCTGAAGTCTCCCTGCGCGATCATCACGATCTGGCCGAACTGTGCCCTGTCGATGCCGAGAAGCTCCGTCATCGCCGCATCGACCTCGGCACGTTTGGTGAGCGCGGGTTTATCGGGGCGCACGAAGCAGACTTTGGGATCCTCTTCGGTCGTGCCGACTCCGCGCTTCTTGGGGCGCTCGTAGCGCGGCGAGCGCCTGATGGCGTAGGTGTTGCCGCGGTAGGTAAACGCGAGCTCCACAAAGGTGGGGGTGTCGGGGTCGGCGAAGTCGCTGCGCAGGGTGCGCTCCGAGCGGTCCGTGCCGCTTGCGGAGCCAAAGAGCGCGTAGCAGATGGCGTCGAAGATCGTTGTCTTGCCAGCGCCGGTGTCGCCGCAGATAAGGTAGATTCCCTCGCGGCCGAGCTGCTCGAAGTCTATCGTGACCTCGTCTGCGTAGGGACCGAAGGCCGAGATCGTGAGCTTGGTGGGTCTCATCGACGCGTCGCCTCCTTCTCTGCTGCGGCGTCAAGCGCTCGCTGAACGATCTTGTCCTGTGCCGGGGTGAGGTCGGCTCCGTTCTGCTCGGCAAAGAACGTGCGGAACAGCTCTAAGGGCGCGGCCTTTTTATCCGCGCCTTGGCTGACCAGGCTTGTTTCTGCCGCGCGCGTTCGCGCATTGTCAAAGTCGAGCGTCATGACGTTGGGGTACGCGGCGCGCAGGCGCGCGAGCGCGTCGAGCGGCGGGTTCTCGTCGGTCAGGGTGACGTGCAGGTAATCGTCTGCCGGTGCGGCTGCTACCACGTCTTCTGCAACGAGCTCGTCGAGGGGGCCGCGTATCTCGCGCATGTCGTGCAGCGGCGGCAGATCGAGGTAGTCGAGCACTGGCTCGCTGCCTTTGGCGCCGAGGCTGACGATAGGGGCGCGTTTGGGCGCCCGTTCGGAGAACGAGTACTTGAGCGGACTGCCGGCGTAGCGAACGGTCTGCCGACCCACATGCTGGGGCGTGTGGATGTGCCCGAGCGCCACGTAGTCAAAGCCGTCGAACACCGCGGCGTCGACGTTGTCGACGCCGCCCACGGCAACGGTCTCGGAGTCGCAGCGCTCCGGGGAGGCGCCGCCGGCGGTCACGAACTGATGCGCGAGCGCTACGTTGCGCACGCTTTGGTCGAGAGGCTGCGTTCTCAGCGCCCAGCGGAGCGCGTCGGTGTAGTTTTCGATCTTCTCGTCTGGAGCGAAGGGCCTCACGAGAGCGGGGCGCAAAAAGGGCACGAGCCAGAAGACGACCGTGCCGTGCTCGTCTTGCAGCGCGACCTGCATAATGGTGCCCGTGTAGCGCGGCGCAACGTGGAGCCCTTGGCGTTCCATAATGGCGCCGCCGTAGGCTATGCGCTCGGCCGAGTCGTGATTGCCGGGTATGACGAGCACCGCCACCCCACGCGCAATAAGTTCGGACAAGAACCAGTCGGCAAGAGCAACCGCCTCGGCGCTCGGCGCGGACTTGTCGTAGACGTCTCCGGCGATGAGCACGGCGTCGATCTTCTGCGGCCCAAGCGCGTCGAGCACGTGCTGGAAGACGTGCTTCTGGTCGTCGAGCATGGGGAACTCGTTTACGTGCTTGCCAATGTGCAGGTCAGAAAGATGCAGCAGGCGCATGGCCCCTCGCTTTCTGTGGCGGACTGGTCGGGCGGCGCCATGTACGACGGGCTCCCAGGGCGCCTGAGGTGTTTTGCCAACGATTGTACCTTCCGGTGCGGACACCTACACAACGCGTTCATAGGAGCGGGGGAGCACAGCGCCTGACTCGCAATCAGGGCAGGCCGCGGCAGTCGAACACGTTCTTTACGCGCAAGCAGCGCATCATAGTCGCGCTGACCCGCTATGATGTACGGGACCGACTGAGGAGGATTTGCATGACACCCCGTGCGTTCATCTTTGACTGCGACGGCACGCTCATCGACTCGATGGGCATGTGGCTCAACATCTACCCGGAGCTCGTGGGGCGCTACGGCATTCACATGACGCCCGAGGACTTTGCCGCCACCGAGCACCTCGCCATGCCCGAGGAGATCGCCTACTACCACGAGAAGCTCGGCATCGGCGAGAGCGCGGAGACCCTCATCACTGAGCTCAAGGACATGCTGCGCGAGAAGTACGCCCACGAGATCAGCGTGTGCCCCGGCGTGCGCTCGTTTCTCGAGGAGGCGCGGTCTCAGGGCATTCCGCTCGGCATCGCCACGTCGACCGACGAGGACATGGTGCGCCTCGGGCTTGCCGCAAACGGGATCGACGGCTACTTTACGTGCCTTGTGACAACCGAGGAGGCAGGCGCTTCGAAGGAGCATCCGGATGTGTACCACCTCGCCCTGAGTCGTCTGGCTCCCGACGCGGCGCCGGGGGAGGCGTGGGTCTTCGAGGACGCCATGTTCGGTCTCGCTGCGGCCCATAAAGCCGGCTACCATACGCTCGGCGTCTATGACGCGCATGGGCGCGCTGACCGCAACGTCGTGCGGGCGGGCTCCTCGATCTTCGTCGACTCCTTCGAGCAGCTCTCGCTCGGCGACATTCTTTCGTTCGATGCGCAAGCCGACGGTCCGAACGCCACATGCCCCGTGGCGGACCTTTCCGGACGGCGGTCATGAGCGCCGCGCTCGAGCAAGCGGGAGGCTCCGCTGCGGTAGCTCGGGGTGCCCGGGTGCTGCTCGTCGGCGGTTCTCCCGAGCCGTCGTCGCCCGAGCTTGTTCGGCGTCTTGCAGGTGCGTGCGACTATGTGGTTGCGGTTGACCGCGGTCTCGACCGTCTCATGGAGGCAGGGGCGGCGCCTGACCTGTTCTGCGGCGACTGCGACACCGCGTCACCTGCAGCAGCGAGCTATCTTGAGGACCTGATGGCCTCGGGTTCCTGCGAGCGCGAGACCTACGACCCCCACAAGGACTTCACCGACCTCACGCTCGCCCTCCGCGCGGTTGAGAAGCGCATTCCCGGTGCGCGTCTCAGCCTTACCTGCTTTGGCGGCGGAAGGCCCGACCACTTCTTGGCAGTGCTTGGCACGCTTATGCGAGACGCCCGTCAGATCGAGCTTGTCGAGGACGGTCTTAAGGGTCGTATCGTCCGTGCGGGGGACGCTTGGTCCGTACCGGCGATGCTGGGCGCGCACTTCTCGTTTATCCCGCTTGCCCCTGGCACCGTGGTCTCAGAACGGGGCATGGAGTGGGAGCTCGACCACCATGCTTGCGACCTTTTGAGCGACCTCGGCGTGTCGAACGTTATCCGTACTGGCGACGCCGCGATTGTGTGCCACAAGGGCTGCGCGGTGGCGTACGTCTTTGATGACGCGTCGTAAGTGCCTGGTCTTGTCGCTAAACAATAGGGAGAAAAAGCCCCCGGTTCCAAGGGCAACGCGCCATGCGTGCGGAACCGGGGGCTTTGCTCGGCCAACAGGCTGATACGACGGCTTACTGGTAATCGAAGACGTCGATCCAGCTCATGAGGAACTCCTCGTTGACCTTGCGGCCACGGGAGAGCTCGGCGGCGGCGACGATGGGCATCCAGTGACGGACGACCTGCATCGGCTCGTCGGCCTTGGCGCAGTAGAGCTTGAGGTACTTCTCGGCGAGGTCCTTGTCGTTGAGCGCGAAGAGCAGGTAGGTCATCGCAGCGTCAGCGGCAGGAGCGCCCTGCGTGGCGTGAGCCCAGTCGCAGACGTACAGCGCGCCGTCGTCGGAGACGATCACGTTGGACGGGTTGAAGTCGCCGTGGCAGACCGCGTACTCCTTCTTGACGCCGGTGAGGCGCTCGAGGAGGTTGTAGCGGGCGGTGGCATCGATGGTCTTGAGACCGTTGATCATACGGGAGTACTTGTCGCGCATGCGGTTGAGCATCGGCGCTGTGTGGCCGTGGATCTCGACCTGCAGCTCAACGAACTGCTCGAGGTAGGCGTCGAACTTCTCGGGCTCGGCGGCCATCTTCTCGGCGAGGGTGACGCCGGGGACCTTCTCGGTAGCGAGGGCCCAGCCGTCCTCGGACTTGGAGACCTCGAGGATGTGGGGCGAGCGGATGCCGGACTCGTTGATGCGGGCAAGGTTGAGCGCTTCGTTGAACACGTCGGCGGCGGGCTTGGTCTCGTTGAAGACCTTGACGATGCGGTTATCGCAGTCGTAAACGACCTTGTTGCCGCGGCTGACGACCACAACTTTGCTGTCGGATAGTTTCATGGTGCACTCCTCCAAATGTCTCAAAATGCGAAGCGCTTGAATATCACCGCTTCAATCCGCTTCGGCCTTGCCTTTTGGTATACCCGGGGCACGCGGCACCTGGGGGCGTAGCCGAAGCGGATTCGGCGAACGGTCGGACTTACTCCTCGTAGGACTTCGGCTCGCGGCCGTAGTACGCGTCGAGGTAGAGCTCCTTGATCTCGCTCATGAGCGGGTAGCGCGGGTTGGCGCCCGTGCACTGGTCGTTGAAGGCCTGCTCGGTCATCTCGTCGAGGGTGTCGAGGAAGTACTTCTCGTCGACGCCGTACTCGGCGATGGTCTTCTTGATGCCGATGGTATCCATGAGGTCCTCGAGCTTCTTGATGAAGTTCTCGAACACCTCGCGGTCGTCAGCGCCGGTGCAGCCGCAGTAACGGCCGAGATCCGCGTAGTCCTTGAGGGCGTGCGGATACTGGTACTGGGAGAAGGTGCCCATCTTGACCGGCTTCTCGGCGGCGTTGTAGCGCATGACGCGCGTCAGGATGACGGCGTTGGCCAGGCCGTGCGGGATGTGGTGGAAGGCGCCGAGCTTGTGGGCCATGGAGTGGTTCACGCCGAGGAAGGCGTTGGCGAAGGCCATGCCGGCGAGGCAGGAGGCGTTGTGCATCTCCTCGCGGGCGTGCGGGTCGGCAGCGCCCTTCTCGTAAGCCGCGGGCAGGTTCTCGAAAACGAGCTTGGCAGCGCGCATGGACAGGCCGCGCGTGTAGTCGGAGCTCATGATCGAGACGTAGGACTCGATGGCGTGGGTCATGACGTCGATGCCCGAGGCGCAGGTGAGGCCCTTAGGAGCGGTCATGGCGTTGTCGACGTCGACGATGGCCATGTTCGGCAGCAGCGCGTAGTCGGCGATCGGCCACTTGATGCCGGTCTCGGCGTCGGTGATGATTGCGAAGGGGGTCACCTCGGAGCCCGTACCAGAGGAGGTCGGAACGGCCACGAAGTACGCCTTCTTGCCCATCTCGGGGAAGGTGAAGACGCGCTTGCGGATGTCCATGAAGTCCATGGCGGCATCCTCGAAGTTGACCTCGGGGTGCTCGTACATGAGCCACATGATCTTGCCGGCGTCCATAGCGGAGCCGCCGCCGATGGCGATGATGACGTCGGGCTCAAAGAGGCGCATGCGCTCGGCGCCCTTGATGGCGTCCTGCAGGCGCGGGTCGGGGCAGATGTCGTAGAACGAGTCGTGAGCGATGCCCAGCTCGTCGAGCTTGGCCTCGATGGCGCGGCAGTTGCCGTTCTTGTACAGGAAGGAGTCGGTGACGATGAAGGCGCGCTTCTTGCCCATGACGCGGCCGAGCTCGTCGATGGCAACCGGCGTGCAGCCCTTCTTGAAGTAGACCTTCTCGGGCGCGCGGAACCACAGCATGTTCTCGCGGCGCTCGGCAACAGACTTGATGTTCAGCAAGTGCTTCACCCCAACGTTCTCAGAAACGGAGTTGCCGCCCCAGGAGCCGCAGCCCAGCGTGAGGGAGGGCATCATCGCGAAGTTGTACAGGTCACCGATGCCGCCCTGCGAGGACGGGGTGTTGATGACGATGCGGCAGGCCTTCATGGTCTCTTCGAAGAGGGCGATCTTGTCCTTCTCGGCGGGGTGCACGTAGAGGGACGCGGTGTGGCCGGGGCCACCGGCGAGCACGAGGTGCTCGGCCTTGTCGACAGCCTCCTGGTAGTCCTTGGCATGGTACATGGCGAGGACGGGGGAGAGCTTCTCGTGGCTGAACTCCTCCTCGTTGGGGTCGGTAGAGGTGACCTCGGCGATGAGGATCTTGGTCTTGGCCGGGACCTCGATGCCGGCGAGCTCGGCGATCTTGGGCGCGGGCATGCCGGGGATGCGGTGGTCGAGAGCGCCGTTCTTGAACATGGCGGCACGGAGCTTCTCGGTCTCCTCGCCGGGCTTGACGAAGTAGCAGCCGCGGTACTCGAACTCGGCCTTGACCTGGTCGTAGATCGAGTCGAGAGCCGTGACGGACTGCTCGGAGGCGCAGATCATGCCGTTGTCGAAGGTCTTGGAGTGGATGATCGAGTTGACGGCGAGCTTGATGTCGGCGGTCTCGTCGATGACGACGGGGGTGTTGCCGGCGCCGACGCCGAGGGCGGGCTTACCGGAGGAGTAAGCGGCCTTGACCATGCCGGGACCGCCGGTGGCGAGGATGATGTCGACGTCGCTCATGAGCTTGTTGGTGAGCTCGAGCGAGGGGACGTCGATCCAGCCGATGATGCCCTCGGGGGCACCGGCCTTGACGGCGGCGTCGAGGACGACCTTGGCGGCGGCGATGGTGCACTTGGCGGCAGCCGGGTGCGGCGAGATGATGATCGCGTTGCGGGTCTTCAGCGAGATGAGGCACTTGAAGATCGCGGTCGAGGTCGGGTTGGTGGTGGGGATGACCGCGCCGACGATGCCGATGGGCTCGGCGACCTTGGTCATGCCGTACGCCTCGTCGCGCTCGATAACGCCGCAGGTCTTGGTGTTCTTGTAAGCGTTGTAGATGTACTCGGCGGCGTAGTGGTTCTTGATGACCTTGTCCTCGACGATGCCGCGGCCGGTGTCCTCGACAGCGAGCTTCGCCAGCGGGATGCGCTGCTTGTTGGCAGCCATGGCGGCTTCGTAGAAGATCTTGTCGACCTGCTCCTGGGTGTAGGTAGCAAAAATCGCTTGGGCCTTGCGCATAGCAGCAAGCTTGGCCTCAAGCGATTCTACCGTGTCGACGATCTCGGGGACTTGCTCTGCCGGAGCGGCAGGAGTCTCTTTGATCTCCTCAGCCTTAGAAACGTTCTTTGCCATCTCTCAGCTCCTTAAACTAGAAAGACGATAGGCAGCTTTTATTATATTCGGAGCGAGAATGGTTTTTGCCCAGATATTTACCGGCGTGCAAAATGGTAAATCGTTTAATCTCTCTGAGCTGCGAAAACAGCGAACTGTTGAAACAAAAGTTAAGAACTGTCGAAACGCAATTCACAAAGTCACGACAATCTCGTGTTTACTAACAACGGCACAAGCTTCGCTCAATGCCCTGGTTGCGCCCAAACGAGTTCTCGTTGTTAACGGGTTGCGTTGGTCGATGGGTAACGTTGCCTAATGCAGCCGTATGTGCAAAAAGGCAAATGATACTGGCCTGCTGTGCAGAAATCGCTCCGATACTGACCGGCTGCGCAGAAACGCACACGATACCAGGCCTCATGACGCCAAACCACTCTATTCATCGCTCGCGATCCAGAATATGTGCGCAATTGCTCCTCAAAAAGATTGGTGCTGTAGAACATATGACGTAAGATCGTAAATCGGTTCCCGTATCGCGCACGTTTTTGCGCAGACCGCCAGTATCGCGAGCGCTTTAGCACAGACCGTCCGTATCGCGTGCAATTTTGCGTGGGCCACTCGTCTCATGTGCATTTTTGGCAAAGCCGCCCGTATCGCCCGTGCTTTAGCGCAGGCAGCCATATCAAGTGGCTTTTTGCTTGGCGCCCCATCAGGGGGTTCGCGTTATGCGAGCCGTCTTCATGCCGGCGGTTTCGCAGCGCAGGGAGGAGGGTCTCGGGACGCATATATCTTTTGACCTGTGGGTACCTGAACGCATGCCCAGCCGTATGCCATAAAAAAGCGCCCCGCTGCATGCGAGGCGCTCGGCGCTCAAAATATATGCGGTAACGCAGTTAGGAGCGGGCCACCTTGCCCGACTTGAGGCAAGCGGTGCAGACGTTCATCTTGCGGCGATGGCCGTCGACGACAACGTAGACACGCTGGATATTCGGACGGAACGTACGGTTGGTAACACGGTGCGAATGGCTGATGGAACGACCGGCAACCGGGTGCTTACCGCAAATCTCACAAACCTTGGACATCTTTGGAACCCTCCTTGAGCGCTTCGTGCGCTGCGTTACTCAAACAGCTCGGAAACTATACCACAAACAAGGGGCCGCGCAGATAATCTACACAGCTCACCTAGGGAAAAGCTCCGAGTTCGATAATGCTTCATTTGCGCCCCGTCCACATGCGCGGGTAGCGACCGCGCGAGGCCCAACCACTGTACTCAAAACATGCGGTGCGTGCAAGAGACGTGCAGCAAAAAACTCCCTGCTGCGCATATGCGGCGCCCGGGTGGGGGCCTCGCGCTTCCGTGTTGCCATTATGTACGGTTCGCGGGCAGGGCGGCGCGGGTTATAATGCAGGGGCACAAATATACGATCACCCTGCTTGCGGTGTACGGAGAGAAGGAGACTCGCATGGCAGAGAACATCGCCGGTACCTTGAGCGTCGCCAACGACGTGATTGCCGACATCGCCGGCTACGCCGCCCTTTCGTGCTACGGCGTGGTGGGCATGGCCGAGCAGCTCCAGGGCGCCGAGAGCGTGCGCGTTCTCGCGGCGCAGCGTCTGCGCAAGGGCGTCGTGGTCACGGCCACCGAGAAGGGCCTCGCCGTCGATCTGCACGTCGTGCTCGAGGCGGGGGTCAACATGAAGTCGGTGAGCGCGAACCTCGCGAGCGCGGTCACCTTTATGCTCACCGAAGTCGCTGAGCTCGACCCTGCCAAGCTTTCCATCGTCATCCACGTCGACGGTATGAAGAGCCTCGACAACTAGCCCCACGGAGATTGCGCGCCATGATTGAGAACACCATCCGCACCTGCTTCCCGATTGCCGCCGCCGCGGTCGCCGAGAAGGCCGAAGAGATCAACAAGCTGAACGTCTTCCCCGTTCCCGACGGAGACACCGGCACCAACATGTCGCTGACGCTCAACTCCGTCGCGAAGGAGCTCGCCGCCCTTCCCGAGGACGCCGACATGAAGGCCGTGGCAGGCGCTATCACCCACGGCTCGCTCATGGGCGCGCGCGGCAACTCCGGCGTCATCACCTCGCAGATCCTGCGCGGCCTTTCCGAGGGCCTTGTCGACGCCAAGAGCCCGGTGAGCGCGTCCGACGTTGCCGCCGCCTTCCGCCGCTCGGTCAAAGTCGCCTTCCAGGCGGTCCGCAAGCCGGTCGAGGGCACGATCCTCACGGTCCTGCGCGACATCTCGACCCGTGCCGACGCGTGCGAGAAGGAGCGCTGCACGCTCCAGGAGACCCTCGACGCCATCGTGGTCGAGGCCTACCAGAGCGTTGCCCGCACGCCCGACCTGCTCCCGGTTCTTAAAGAGAACGGCGTGGTCGACTCCGGCGCCTTTGGCTTCGCGATCTTCATCGAGAACTTCGTAGCCGCCGTGCTCGGCCGCGAGACCGCCGCTCCCGAGATCGCCGCGACCTTCGAGTCGACCGGCGACGCCAAGGACGAGGCCCTTTCGCGCGTGCGCATCGAGGCAAACGACGACTGGGAGGGCTCGGAGTACCGCTACTGCAACGAGTTCCTCTTCAAGGCCGAGAAGCCCTTCGACGAGGACGAGGCGCTCGCCCATCTCGCCACGCTCGGCGACTGCGAGCTCGTCGTAGGCGCCTACCCCGACTTCAAGGTTCACGTGCACTCCAACGAGCCCAACCGCGTGCTCGAGTACATGCTCCAGTTCGGCCAGGTCTACGAGGTCTTCATCCACAACATGGACATGGAGTCCCATGACCGCACGGCCAAGATCCACGCCGACGAGGACGCTGCCGCCGAGGAGGCCGCGGCGCCTCCTAAGCCGCTCGGCTTCGTGGCGGTTGCCGCCGGTTCCGGCGAGGCCGAGATCTTGAAGTCGCTCGGCGTCGACGTCGTCGTTTCGGGCGGCCAGACGATGAACCCCTCCACGGCCGACCTCCTCTCTGCCGTCGAGCAGGTCAACGCCGAGTCCGTCGTCATCCTGCCCAACAACTCCAACATCCGCATGGCCGCCGAGGCCGCTGCGTCCGCGTGCTCCGACCGCCGCGTCGTGGTTCTGCCCACGCGCTCGGTTCCCCAGGCGTTCTCGGCGCTCTTCTCGGTCATGCCCGACTCCGAGCTCGACGACGTGATCGACGACATGCGCGAGGCCATCGCGTCGGTGCGCGACGGCGAGGTTACCCATGCGGTCCGCGATTCCGCCGCCGCAGACGGATCCCCCATCCACGACGGCGATGTCATGGGCATCATCTGCGACTCCATCGAGGTCGTGGGTTCCGATGTTGCCGAGGTCACGCTCGAGTGCATCCGCCGCATGCAGGAAGAGGGGGAGGGCGACTCCTGCACGATCCTCGCCGGCGCCGATATGCCCGATGAGGAGTTCGAGAAGATCGTGAGCGCCATCGAGGAGGAGAATCCCGATCTCGAGGTCGACGCGCATCGCGGCGAGCAGCCCCTGTACCCGATCATCTTCTCCATCGAGTAGCGCTCGGGACCTCCCCCCATGAGGAGCGCTCCCGCCATATCAGACGTCTCGCTTCGCCTAGAGCGCACCTGCGCCCTAGGCGAAGCTGCATCGCGGCTGCACTTTGTGAGCGGCGCGCGCGCCCAGGCGCTCGATCGCCTGGGGGTTGCTACCTGCCTTGACCTTCTCGAGCGCATTCCTCACCGCTACCTCGACTTCTCGCACGCGCTCTCGGTCGAGCAGGCGCCGATCGGCCAGGTGGCTACCGTGGTCGTCAACGTCGACCGCATCGTCGAGAAGCGCCCGCGCCCGCGCATGCACATCACCGAGGTGTCGGCTCTCGACGCCACCGGCGTTATCGTTGCGACCTTCTTCAAGCAGCCCTGGATCGCCCAGCAGTTGGCGCCGGGCGACCGTGTGGCGCTGCACGGCAAGGTCGAGTTCAACTACGGCTTCAAGCGCATGCAGGCCCCACTCTACGAGAAGATCGACGAGCGCAGCGCTACGGGCTCGATCGTTCCGGTGCACTCGGTCACCGAGGGCATTACGGTTGCATGGTCTCGCAGGATCGTCGCCTCGGCGCTCGAACGGGTGAGCGAGGTGTGCGACCCGCTGCCCGCCCGCTTGCGGGCGCAGCGCGGCCTCATGAGCCGCGGACGCGCCTTGCGCTCTATTCACTTTCCCCGGCAGATGGCCGACGTGCGCCTGGCACGCCGCAGGCTCTCCTACGAGGAGGTCCTGCTTCTCCAACTCGCCCTGCGCCTCCGCAACGACGTCGACCTGCTCGGCGTCCGTGCGGTTGCGCATACGCCTGCGCGCCATGTCGAGGCTCTCGGGCGCGCACTGCCCTTCAGCCTTTCCGACGAGCAGGAGGCGTGCGTGGGCGAGATCCTGACCGACATGTCAGACCCTGGTCACGTTATGAACCGCCTGCTCTTGGGCGATGTCGGCACGGGCAAAACCGCCGTGGCGGCCATGGCGCTCGCTTGCGTTGCCGATACGGGCACGCAGGCGTGCGTGATGGCGCCCACGAGCGTGCTTGCGCAGCAGTACGCCGTCAAGACCGGACCGCTGCTCGAGCAGGCGGGGGTTTCGTGGGCGCTGCTCACCGGTGCGACTCCGCAAGCGGAGCGGGCGCGTCTGCTCGAAAACCTCGCGAACGGGTCGCTCGACGTCCTCTTCGGCACGCATGCGGTTCTCTCCGACGACGTCGTTTTCAAGAGCCTCTCGCTCGTGGTCATCGACGAGCAGCACCGCTTCGGCGTGCATCAGCGCAACGAGCTTCGCTCGAAAGGGGAGGGGGCCGACCTTCTCGTCATGACGGCGACTCCGATTCCGCGCACGCTCGCGCTGACGGTGTACGGTGACCTCGATACGAGCGTCATCCGCAAGCGCCCGGTCCCGGGCGCCGGCGTTGCGACCAAGGTTCTCACCGAGGCCAACCGCGATCTTGCCTACGAAGCGGTGGGAAAGGCGCTTGCGGAGGGCCATCAGGCCTACGTCGTCTGCCCGCTCGTGGCCCCCTCGGACAGCACCGACGAGCTCGACGACGTGCCGGCGGCGCGGGCCGACGAGGGAGGTCGCGCCCCGGTGCGGTTGCACTCGGTGGAGGAGGAGCTCGCGCGCCTCTCACGCGAGGTGTTTCCCCAGTCGCGCGTCGAGGCGCTGCACGGTCGCATGTCGGCGGCCGAGAAGGAGCGCGTCATCGACGCCTTCCGCGCGGGCGAGATCGACATCCTGGTGTCCACCACGGTCGTCGAGGTGGGCGTCGACGTGCCCAACGCCACGGTCATGGTGATCGAGAACGGCGAGCGCTTCGGCCTGGCAACGCTCCACCAGCTGCGCGGGCGCGTGGGGCGTGGCAAACATGCGGGCAGTTGCTATATCATGACCTACGCGAAGCGCAGCGGAAAGACCTCGGCCGCCCACGAGCGGCTCGAGGCCCTCGAGAAGAGCTCGGACGGCTTCGAGCTCGCCGAGATCGACCTGCGCCTGCGCCACGAGGGCGAGATCCTCGGTTTCAGGCAGCACGGCGGGGTATCGCTTCGGTTCGTGGATTTGGAAGACGACGCGCAGCTCATCGCGGTTGCCCGCGACGATGCGCGCACCATGCTCAGGTACTCCCGCGATCTCAGCGCGCCGGCGCTCATTCCCGTACGGCAGGAGATCGTGAGGCGCTACGGAGACGTATTCAAAGAGGTGAGCGGCGGATGAGGATCATCGGCGGACAGTGGCGCGGGCGCACGATCGACGCGCTCCAGGGCAACGAGGTCACGAGGCCCACGACCGATCGCGTGCGCGAGGCGTGCACCTCGTCGCTCGACGCTGCGTTGCCCGAGGGTATCGCCGGCGCGCGCGTGCTCGACGCCTTTGCCGGGTCAGGCGCCTTTGGGCTCGAGCTTCTCTCGCGCGGGGCGGCGCACGCCACGTTCTTCGAGATCGACCGGCGCGCTTTCGCCCAGCTCAAGCGCAATATCGCCAAGCTCGGCCCCGCGGCTTCGGCCTACCGCGCCGTTTGCGGCGACGCGTGCCTCTCGGCGCGCAAGGGGCGCGTTCCGGGCGCTCCCTTCAACGTGGTGACGCTCGATCCGCCGTACGCGCTCGGCAACGAGCCGGTCGGGGCTCTGCTCGCCGACCTCGCGGGCCAGGGCATGCTCGCTCAGGACGCCGTCGTGCTCTACGAGCGCTCGGCTGCAACCGACGTGCTCGAGGCGCCCGGCTTTGAGAACCTGCGCACGCATCGCTACGGAAAGACCGCCGTCGACCTGCTCCGTTACGATCCCGAGGCGCTCTGAGCCGAGCGCGGACTTACCTGTTGCTGCATGTGCAGCCGATGCGATACGGAGGGTTCTGATGCCCGATACCATTCAGCACGTGCTCGTTCCCGGCACGTTCGACCCCATCACCTACGGCCATATCGACGTCGTCAAGCGCGCGCGGCGCATCTGCCCGCTCGTGACCGTTGCCGTGGCGGAGTCCCTCGGCAAGAACGGCGTGGGAACGGCCTTCTCGCTTGACGAGCGCGTGGCGCTTGCCCGCGAGTCGCTTGGTGAGATTCCCGGGGTCGAGGTGCGCCCTTTCCGCGGGCTGCTCGTAGACTTTGCCCGCGAGATGGGCGCCGATGCCGTGGTCAAGGGCCTGCGCGCCATGACCGACTTTGAGTACGAGCTGCAGCAGGCCGATCTCAACTACCGGTTGGACAACCACCTCGAATCGATTTTCGTCATGAGCGCGCCACAGTACGGCTACATCTCCTCCTCGGTGGTCCGGCAGATCGCCTCGTTCGGAGGCGACGTGTCGCAGCTCGTGACCGACAACGTTGCCGAGGCGCTCCGTCGCCGTTACGCCGTGTAGCCCCAGGGGCTGTTCGCGTCAACAGAAGCGCCACAAGAGATTGCGTTGTGCGTTACCACTGGCCACCATGTGGTAGTATGTGGAGCATAACTGGAATATTCATGAAAGGAGCCCGTATGCCAGGGGAGAGGAATCCCGGCGAGCGCATCGAGAGCTTGGTCGACGAGCTCGAGGCGCTCATTGAGGAGGCTAAGCCGCCGTTTGGCTCGAACGGGCAGCGCAAGGTCATCGAGACCGAGGTGTTCTACAACATCCTCGACGAGATCAAGATGAGCTACCCCGAGGAGTGGCAGAAGTCGCGGCGCATCCTCAAGGAGCGCGACGAGCTTCTCGCTTCCGCCTCTGCCCAGGCCGACTCCATCATCGCCGATGCTCAGCAGCAGGCTATGGTCATCGCCGGCGACCAGGAGATCGTCCGCTTGGCCCAGCAGCAGGCCGACGAGATCCGCGACCAGGCCCAGCAGTACGAGCGCGACACGCGCTACGCTGCCGAGGACTACGCCGACCAGGTCTTCACGCATCTCGAGGAGAACCTCAAGAGCCTGACTTCCACGGTCACGCGCTGCCGCCAGATGCTCAACCAGAACGCAGACACCGGTTCGAACGACATTGCTTGGTAGCCTGATCATATGCAGGAAATAAAGCCGATCATCATCGACTGCTCAGAGCGCCTCGAGCAGGCAGGTGACACGTTTACCCAAAACGGTCATGTGCCGCTCGAGCGCTATTCTGTTGGCGGTCAGGAGTATCGTCTCGACGACGGGTTTGACTACGACGTGGCGCTTACGCATACCGGCGACGGCATCCTGGTCACGGGCATCGTGCGAGCGCGCGCCGAAGGCAAGTGCGACCGCTGCCTCGACCCGGCGTCCTTTGACATTGCGGGCGAGGTGGAGGAGTACTTCCTCTTTAAGGAGCCCGACGATGAGGAGGCGCGCGAGGAGGGCTTCGAGCTTGTCGGCGAGAACCTTACGGTAGACCTTGCCGGCCCTCTGGGGGACGCCGTGGTGATGGAGACGCCGTTCGTGCTCCTGTGCAAGCCCGATTGCGCCGGTCTGTGCCCCGTGTGCGGCTGCAACCTCAACCACGAGTCCTGCGACTGCGCCGAGAAGGCCAAGGAGGCCTACGTCCAGAGCGACGAGAATCCCTTCGCGGCGCTCAAGAACCTCAAGCTCGACGACTAAGGGCGCACCGCAGAAACCCGCAGTTTTGGCTGCTTTGTGGGTTATCTGTGGTGTTGGCATCCGCCGATTCGTTGTGCTAATATCTCTGCTTGCGCGTGTTCGCGCATCGTATATGTATATGAGAGCGACACGCTCGTCAAAGTTAAGGAAGGTCATCATGGCAGTACCTAAGTACAAAAAAGGCCGCGCCGCTACCCATCACCGTCGTTCCGCGAACATGAAGATGAGCGCCCCTGCGCGTTCCATCTGCCCGCAGTGCGGCGCTGTGAAGCTCCCGCACCGCGTGTGCCCCAACTGCGGCTTCTACAAGGACCGCGAGGTCATCGTCACCGAGTAACCCTCGGGTGGCAACGCAGAGCATGATGCAAGGCCGGCTCCCTTTGAGCCGGCCTTTTCTATAACGGGCGGCGCGCCAGCGCGCGTATCGCCGCTCGCACAAGGAGGGCTTCATATGGAGAAGGTAACCGTTTGCGTAGACGTTATGGGCGGCGACGAGAAGCCGGAGGTCGTTCTCGGCGGCATCGCCGAGGCGCTCAAGGCCGATCCCGACCTCACGGTGCTCGCTTGCGGACCCGCCGAGATCGTCGACCCGTTCTGCGCCCAGCACGCCGGTCGAGCCGAGGCGCTGCACGCTCCCGACGTCATCACCATGGAAGACGATCCCATCAAGGCGGTCATGCGCAAGCGCAAGTCGTCGATCGTCGTCGGATGCCGCGCGGTGCGCAAGGGCAACGCCCAGGGCTTCTTCTCGGCCGGGTCCACCGGAGCCTGCACGGCGGCCGCTGCCGCCTTTGTTCAGCCGTTCAAGTACCGCGACGGCTCCGAGGTGCGCTCGGTGCGCCCCTGCCTTACGAGCGCGCTGCCCAACATGGCCGGCGGCGTGACGGTGCTCGCCGACATGGGCGCAAACCCCGACGTCGACCCTCGCGACATGATGCACTTCGCCCTCATGGCGTCCGCGTACGCGCGCATCGTCTGCGGCATCGAGAACCCGCGCGTAGGCCTGCTTTCCAACGGCACCGAGGACGAGAAGGGCTCCAAGCTCACCAATGCCTGCTTCCCGCTCTTCAAGGAGAAGGTCCCCGGGTTCGTGGGCAACCGCGAGGGCACCGACCTGCTCTCGGGCTCCACCGATGTCATGGTCGCCGACGGCTTTGCGGGCAACGTGGCCCTCAAGTCGGTCGAGATCACGGTGAAGTTCCTGTTGAAGGAGCTGAAGGGCGCCCTGTACTCCTCGCCCCGCGCCAAGGTGGGGGCGCTTCTCGCCAAGCCCGCGCTCTCTTCGATCAAGGACAAGATTTCCGGCGACGCTATCGGCGGCGCCATGCTCGTGGGTCTCAAGGGCGTCGTGCTCATCGGCCACGGCGCCACCTCGGTCGAGGCGGTCAAGAACGGTACGCTCGCAACGGCGCGCGCGGTGCGTGGCAAGCTCGTTGAGACCATCGCCGACTCCATCGACGGTTTGGTGGCGTAGGGCTGCCCGTCCTTGAGCGCCGGTAGGCGAGCGGGTACAATTTTATCTGTATGCGCTGAGCGCATTTGAAGTAAACGAGCGCCCGCTCGCACGGCCCTGCGCCGGCGGGCGGGCATGATGAGTTTCGAGGCTTTACGTGTCCCACCATAAAGCGGCCAAAGTCCGCGCCATCCAAGAGATCTGCGGGCATATGTTCGAGAACCGCGAGCTGATCGAATCGGCGATCACGCACCCTTCCGCTGCGGAGGGCCTGCCCGTCTCCGCATCGTACGAGCGGCTCGAGTTTCTCGGCGACTCGGTTCTGGGCGCCATCGTCGCGGAGTCGCTCTTCAAGAGCTTCCCGCAGTTTGACGAGGGCAAGCTCACCCGTCTCAAGATCTCGCTGGTATCGGGCGAGACCCTTTCGGAGGTGGGCGCCGAGATCGGCCTCGCCGACTGCATCATCTTCGGCGCGTCCGAGGCTGGCACCGGGGCCCGCGGCCTGCACTCCGCGCTCGAGAACGTGTACGAGGCGCTGGTGGGCGCGCTCTACCTCGACGGCGGCCGCGCTGTTGCCGAGGACTTCATCATGCGCACCTTAAAGCCCCACCTCGCCACCGAGCGCGCCGAGCGCCCGAGCAACCCCAAGTCGTTCTTGCAGGAGTGTATCCAGCGCGACAAGGCCGAGCCGCCCGTGTACAAGGTGGTCGGTACCGCCGGCCCTGCGCACAGCCCGACCTTTACCTCGGTGGTGTTCGTAGGCGGTGTGCGCGCGGGCCGCGGCGAGGGCTCTTCTAAGAAGGAGGCCGAGGCGGCTGCGGCGCGCGACGCGCTCGAGCGCCTGGGCTTTACCAAAGAGGGCGTCGTGACGCCGCGCAAAAACGCGTAAAGCGAGGTCCCCTTGTATCTCAAGTCCCTCACGCTCAAAGGATTCAAGTCGTTCGCCGACCGGGCCCACATGGTCTTCGAGCCCGGCCTCACGGTCGTCGTGGGCCCTAACGGCTCGGGCAAGTCCAACATCTCCGACGCCATCCTCTGGGTCCTCGGCGAGCAGAGTGCCAAGCAGCTGCGCGGCCAGGCCATGGAGGACGTGATCTTCTCGGGCTCGTCGGCGCGCAAGCCGGTGAGCGTGGCCGAGGTGACCCTCGTTCTCGACAACTCGGACCGTACGCTCCCTGTCGACTTCAACGAAGTCGCCATCACGCGCCGCATGTACCGCTCCGGCGAGAGCGAGTACCTCATCAACGCGAGTCCCTGCCGCCTCATGGACATTCAGGACATCCTGCATGACTCGGGCCTCGGCAAGGAGACTCACTCCATCATCAGCCAGGGCAAGCTCGACGCCATTCTCCAGAGCCGCCCGGAGGAGCGCCGGTCGCTTATCGAGGAGGCCGCAGGCATCTCCAAGCACAAGCGCCGCAAGGAGCGGAGCCTGCGCAAGATCAGGAGCATGGACGAGCACTTGACGCGCGCCCGCGACATCAACCGCGAGATCCGCCGCCAGCTCAGGCCCCTCGAGCGCCAGGTCGAGCGCGCGCGCAAGCACAAGGAGCTTACCGCGCGCGCCCAGGAGCTCACGACGGTGCTCGCCGTTGACGACCTGAGGCGCCTGCAGGAGCAGTGGTCGGGCGTCGAGACCCGCGCCAAGGAAGCCGAGGCGGCGATCGAGGTTGCGCGCTACCGCGCCGACGAGAAGGACCGCGAGCTCGAGAAGCTCCAGGTTATGCTCGAGAAGAAGGGCCTGTTCGTGGGCGATCTCGGCGAGCAGCGCCGGCGGATGCAGGACGTGGTGACGCGCCTTGCGTCCGACATGCGCCTGCTCGAGGAGAAGGGCCGCAACATGGCCGCGCGCCTGCAGGAGCTGCGCGGCTCGCTCTCGGGCTCCGAGCATCAGCAGCGCCGCATCGCCGGCGAGCTCGAAGACGTGCGCCGCGAGCTCGAGGACGTGCGCGGCGCGGCCGACGCTGCCGCGGACGAGCTCATGGAGGCCGAGCCCGAGGCCGAGCGTCTGCGCCGTGCCCGAACCGAGCTCGATGCCCTTATCGGGCGCATCGGTCGCGAGGCGCGCGAGCAGCAGCGCGCTGCCGACGCCGCGGCCCTCGAGCTCGCGAAGGTGCGCGAGACGCTTGCGAACGCCGAGGTCGAGGACTCGCTGTACGCAAGCCGTATCGACCAGCTGACCGAAGCCATAGAGAACGCCGAGGCGTCGCTTGCGAGCAGGCGCGACCGTGCCGAGGAGCTCGCAGCCGAGCTCGAGGACACGCGCCGCACCCGCGACGAGGCCAAGCAGGCGGTTTCCGATGCGTCCGACGCCGTGGTGGCGGCGCGCAACGCCGAGACCGAGGCGCGCCGCCGTCTCTCCGAGGTGCAGGTGGAGCTTTCCAGTCTCGAGAAGCTCGACCGCCAAGCGAGCGCCGCCTCGCCGCTGGCGGCCCATGTGGAGCGCGCCCGCGCCGATGCGATCCGCGCCCGCATCGGCGGCGTCATCGAGGTGCCGCGCGAGCTCGAGCAGCTCGTGGAAGGTATCCTGGGCGAGGACGTCGATGCCTTCGTGGTGGCTGATGCCGCAGCGCTCGCCGACGTTGCGGCCTGCGCCGAGGCGGCGCAGGGCTCCGGGCACGCGCTCGTGATCTCGCAGACGGCCGAGGCGGCGCCAGTGGCGGACGCCGCCGGCTACCCGCTGCTCGACAGGCTCGTCGTGCGCCCCGGGTTCGAGGGCGCGGTCAGCGCCCTTCTCGGGAACCTGCGCGTGGTGGGCTCGCTTGACGAGGCCCTCGCAGCGCCTGCGGTCGACGGCGTGGTGTACGTGACGCCGGATGGCACGCGCGTGAGCGGAGGCGCCGTCGTGCGCGTGGGTACCGAGGCCGACAAAGCGCGCGGCGTGCTCGAGCGCAAGCGCCGGATCCGCGAGCTCGGCGAGCTTCTGCCCGAGCTCGAGGAGGTTTCTCGTGCCGCCTCGACAGCGGTCGACGACGCGCAGGCGGCGCTTGCCGCAGCGCGCGAGCGCGTGGCCGAGGTCGCAGGCTCCATTGCCGCGGCCGAGGGCGAGCTCAAAGCCGTCCGATCGGATGTCGGGCGCCTTGACGAGATCGTTCGCCAGAGCACCTCCGAGCGCGCACAGGTGGAGCGCCGCCGCGCTGAGGCCGGGGAGGCCGTGCGCGCCGCGCAGCCCAAGCTCGAGGAGCTCTCCTGTGCTCGCGAGGACGCCGAAGACCGCGCGGCCGCGCTCAACGAGGAGCTCGACGAGAAGAACGACGAGATGGCCCGCGCGCGCCTGCTCGAGGCCGACGCCCAGGCCCGTCTCTCGGAGATCAAGGTGCGCTCCGCGCAGGCCGCCGAGCGCCTGCGCAACCTCGAGCGCCGCGAGCCCGAGCTCGCCAACCGCCTCGCTGGCATCGAGCGCCGCATTCGCACCGCCGCGGGTCAGGCGCGCTCCCTCGAGGTGCTGCGGCTGCGCGTCGATCCGCTGCGCGAGACCTATCGCGCGCTTCTCGACTGCGCCGAGCAGAAGGCCGCGCACCTGCGCGATCGCTCGCGTATCGAGGAGGCCGACTCCGACTCCCTCAAGCGCACGATCGAGGGCGCCAAGGCCGAGTCGCGCCGCGCTCACGACGAGCTCGAGCGCGCGAACGCCTCGCAGCACGCCATCGAAGTCGAGCGCGGGCGCCTCGAGGTTCAGGTCGAGAACGCCGTGCGCGCCATCACGCAGGACGGCGCCGTGATTCTCGAGGAGGCGCTCAAGCTGCCGGCCCCCGACGACCGTGCGGCGGCCGAGCGCGAACTCGGTAAGCTCACGGCTCAGATCAGCAACCTCGGCCCGGTCAACCAGGTGGCCATGGAGGAGTACGATCGCCTCAAGGAGCGCGCCGACTACATCGAGGTCCAGCTCAAGGACCTCGAGAGCGCCCGTAGCGCGCTCACGAAGATCTCCGCGGCCATCGACCGCAAGATGCGGCGGCAGTTCCTCGTGACCTTCGAGAAAGTCGACCGCAACTTCCAGGAGATCTTCGGCATGCTCTTCCCGGGCGGTGCCGCGCACCTCGAGATGACCGATCCGGACCATCCGTCCGAGACGGGCATCGAGGTCGTCGCGCAGCCGCGCGGCAAGCGCATTACCAAGATGATGCTCATGAGCGGCGGCGAGAAGAGCCTCACGGCGCTCGCGCTGCTCTTTGCCGTGTACCGTACCCGAACGGTGCCGTTTTACGTGCTCGACGAGGTCGAGGCCGCCCTAGACGACTCGAACCTCTCCAAACTGCTCGATGCGATCGACGTGCTGCGCCACCGTACGCAGCTCATCGTCATCTCGCATCAGCGCAGGACCATGGAGGACGCCGACGTGCTCTACGGCGTCTCCATGCAGGCCGACGGCGTGAGCCGCGTCGTGAGCCAGAAGCTGGACCATATCAAGCAAGGTGGTGTTAGGTAGCATGGGTCTGTTTGATTCCCTGAAACGCGGCCTCGAGCGAAGCCGCGAAGCCCTGAACGAGGTCTTCTACTTCGGCGGCGAGGTGACCGAGGAGTTCTGGGAGGACCTCGAGGACACCCTCGTCATGGGCGACATGGGCGCCGACGTTGCGATCGAGGTCAGCAACGACCTGCGCGACGAGGCGGCGCGCAAGAACCTCAAGACCGCTTCGCAGCTGCGCGAGGCGCTCGCCAAGCGCTTGGCCCAGGACTTCGTGGCGCCCGAGCGCGACCCGTTCTCCGACACGCCGTCGTGCGTGCTGTTCGTCGGCATCAACGGCGCGGGCAAGACCACCACGGTGGGCAAGATCGCGCACGCCATGGCCCATCAGGGCAAGCGCGTGGTCATCGGCTCGGCGGACACCTTCCGCGCCGCCGCCATCGAGCAGCTCGACGTCTGGGGCGAGCGCGCCGGCGTGCCCGTGGTCAAGCGCGAGCGCGGCGCCGATCCGGCGAGCGTATGCTACGACGTGCTCGACGCGGCCGACGCCCGCGGCTCCGACCTCGTGCTCATCGACACCGCCGGCCGCCTGCACACCTCCGACGAGCTCATGCGCGAGCTCGCCAAGGTCGTCAACGTCACCCGCAAGCGCGCCGCCAAGTGCGCGGCGGGCCCCATGCCCGTCTCGGTGGTTCTCGTCATCGACGCCGCCACGGGCCAGAACGGCCTCAACCAGGCGCTCGAGTTCAACGAGGCGCTCGGCCTCTCGGGCGTCATCATGACCAAGCTCGACGGCACGGCCAAGGGCGGCATCGCGCTCGCGGTCGCGCACAAGCTCAAGCTCCCGATCCTGCGCATCGGCGTCGGCGAGCAGGTCGAGGACCTGCAGCCCTTCGACGCGCTCGCGTTCTGCCGCGCGCTCACCGGCGCCAACTAACCGAACCGCCCCGCCAGGGCTCGCTTTATCCCCGAGGAGGTCTCCTCTATGTTCAACAGCCTTTCCGACCGACTGAACGACACCTTTGACAAGCTGCGCGGCAAGGGCAAGCTCACCGAGGCCGACATCGATACCGCGATGCGCGAGATCCGCATGGCGCTGCTCGAGGCCGACGTCAACTTCAAGGTCGTCAAGTCCTTCGTCGCCCGCACCAAGGAGCG
>CASEEV010000048.1 GCA_949287065.1 uncultured Collinsella sp. | reverse complement strand
TGAGCGAACGCGCGAGCGTTCGCCAGCGCAGCGCGCAAGGGCCCGGAGGGCCCGCAGCGGGGGCGCGGCGCCAGCCGCGCCGATTCCTGTCGCTGGCTCCAGAAACGCTACGGGCCCGGTCCGATACCAGGACCGGGCCCGTTTCTGCATCGCGCCGGAATCGAACACGGTTGCGTGCGCGGAGCTGAGCGAACGCGCGAGCGTTCGCCAGCGCAGCGCGCAAGGGCCCGGAGGGCCCGCAGCGGGGGCGCGGCGCCAGCCGCGCCGATTCCTGTCGCTGGCTCCAGAAACGCTACGGGCCCGGTTCCATCGCGGAGCCGGGCCCGTTTTTTCTAGGCGCCGGAATCGAACAGGCCAAAAAACGCTGTTAACACCGTTTTTTGGCCACCCCCATCCACCTGCGCAAATGCCGGATAAGCGCAGGTAGACTGATGTAGGAGCCTCCAGTCAAAATGCGCCGTTAACAACGTATTCTGGCCGGGAGGGTTCTAGTCCCCTCAGCGCTTGTCGGCGAGGAAGAAGAGCGCCATGGTTCCGGGGCCGGAGTGGGCTCCGATGACGGGGTCGACGTAGTTGATGCGTACGTCCTGTACGCCGAGTTTCTCGCGGATCAGTCCGGCAACGTACTCCGCGTCTTCCGGGCAGTCGCCGTGCGTGATGAACACGGGCTCCTGGATGGGCTTGATGACGCTTTCTTCCATGTGCTTGACAAGCGCGTTGAGCGACTTCTTGCGGCCGCGGACTTTTTCGAGCGGGATGAGCCGACCCTCGTCGTCGACGTGCATGACCGGCTTGATGTTGAGCACGGTTCCCGCCCAGGCGCTCGTGCGGCTGACGCGACCGCCTCGGAAGAGGAACATGAGGTCGTCAACGGTGAACCAGTGGGCGAGGTGCAGGCGGTTCTCGACTACCCAACGGGCAACCTCCTCGAGGCTCTTGCCGGCCTTCGCGAGCCGCGCGGCATGGTAGACGAGCAACCCCTGGCCGCCCGACGCGGCGAGCGTGTCGATGGCAATGAGCCGGCGATCGGGGTAGTTGGGCGCGAGCTGCTGGAAGAGCAGGTCGGTGGCCTCGTAGGTTCCCGAGAGCGCGCTGGAGAAACCGAGAAACAGCACGTCCTTGCCTTCTTCGAGAAGGCCGCGGACAAGCTCCTCTGACTCGGCCATGTTGGGGAGCGAGGTCTTGATGACCTTCCCGTCGCGCATCATGGTGTAGAACTGCTTGAGGTCGGTGACCTCTCCCTTGAGGTAGCTGCGGTATTCCTTGTCGTCTACCAGGAACCGCAAGGGAAGGATGTGGATGCCGAGCTCGTCGATGGTTGCCTCGGTGAGGTTGCAGCACGAGTCGGTAACGATGGCGTAGTCCATGCGAAGCCTTTCTCGATGTGTTCGCCGCAGTGTTTTTGGTTGCAGCCGTACAAGTTGATTCGTCTAGTCTACTACGGTCGTGTTGCAGGCTTTTTGCGGTCCTTGCGCGCTTGTTGAGGAGGGGCGCGTCCTTGCCTGAAGCTGGTATCGAATCAAACACGATTCAAACAACGCGGGCCGTGCGTACCGTTAACCGACGGAAAGCCACCGCTGGCAGAAAACCACCCCTCCCCTGACTGTTACATTTTCTGCGACCAGGCGAGCTTCCTGTGGAAAACTGCTTGCCTGTGGTAGCTTCTTTCGCACTCCAGCTGCAGATAGCCTGAAAGTGCACCCGAGAGGGTGAGAGTGCCGAGGAGGTTGTCACGATGAGCCGGAAAGCGGATGTTCGAGTCGCGAAGGGTCGGTCAGGTGCCGGAACGCGGGGGAGGGTCCAGGCCGCCCCTGCGCACGGCAAGCGTCAGGATCGGCGCCCACGCCCCCGGCCGAGCGAGGAGGAGTTTGTAGCTGCTGCGCTTAAGTCGCGGGAGGCCGAGAAGGAGGCCGCCCATGTGCGCCGAAGCGTCAGCTTGCTCGTGAGGCGACCCCACCTTATGGAGCAGCTGCAGCGCCTTGGTGAGAAGGACGGGGTCGTGTTCGTGTGCGCTCCCTCGGGGTTCGGCAAAACCGCGGTGCTTCTCGAGCGCGTGATGGTTGCGCGCCAAGATGCGCGCTACTGCACCGCGCGCATCATCGACGCTTGGGGCATGCGCGCCGACGAGGTCATGGCGCAGCTTGCGGCCGTTCGTGCAGAGGCCCGTTTGGAGGCCGGCGCCCAGCAGGACGAGCGCGCCCTGCTGGCGCTCGACAACCTGCCTCGCCTGCCGAGTCAGGGAGTCCAGCAGCTGATCGGGGTGCTTCGCGCCATGCGGCAGGAGGGCTGGGAGCTGGTCGTCTCGTGCACGCCTGGCGAGGCGGCGGTCATGGACGCTATGGGCGACTCGGGGAAGCTCCGCGCGCAGGCTCTCAAAATCCGCGCGCGGGAGTATCGCGAATGGGCCCAGGAGCTCTCCATCGCTCCCTCGCTCGACATGTACGGGCTGACGCAAGGGGTTCCCGCTTTGGTGGTCGCCCTTCAGGGCGTGACCGACCAGGCTGGCGAGACGAGCGTGCTCGATCGCATTGCGGTGGAGGTCTACCGACCCATTCTCCTCGGGGGCGGAGGCCGTCGGAGGCGTCTCATGCGCGCGATGTTCCTTGCGTTCGAGGGGGAGTTCGCCGAGCTCGACGGAGGCTGGCTTCACGTGCGGCAGTCCGATCTTTCGATCATCGCCCGTGATTATCCGCTTTTTGGCCTGGACGAGTCGCGCAAGTCGTTTTGCTGCGTGCGCATGAACAAGAGGGCGCGCGAGCAGATCGCGCGCGACGTGATCTCCCAAGAGCCTGCGCTTGCCCTGCACGTTGCCCGCGCTCTTATGCGCGCGGGGAGAACCGACGATGCGATGTGGCTCGCAGGCGACCTGATGGATCGCCCTCTGGCGGCCCAGCTCGTCGCTCAGTTCCCCACCCAGCCCTGCCTCGACGGGCATGCGATGACGGTGCGGGCGATCTTTGACGACGTTTCCGCGACGCGCGAGCCGGCTGCCGATCCGCGCGCGGCGGGTCCCGGCTTGCTTCTCGCCGCGCACGTCGCATCGCTCATGACGGGCGATCGTCGGACGGTCCGGGCGACGGCATCCGAGCTCGCCCGGCATGCCAACGAGGTGACGCGTGGCATCGACTCTCGCGACTGGAGCATCGCGCAGGCGGCTGGAGAGGTGTGGGGAGCCTCGGGGGCCTCCGCGCTTCCCCACATCGACTACGGCGATGTCGAGGAACCCGCCAGGGCGCAGGCGCTGAGGCTCCATGTACGCGCCTTCGATGCCCTGGCGGACGGCGAGCTCGACAAGTTCGAGGCTCCGTTGCTCGAGGCGGCGCGCGAAGGGAAGAGCGCCCTTGACGTCACGGCGCTTCTGGCACGGCTGGACCTCATGCTTCTCGCCGCGTTCGCCTCGGACTCGGCGGCGCCCGACATTGCGGGCGCCTATCTGGACGAGGCGATCGGGGCGCTCGAGGAGAAAAAGATGCTCTCGCTTGCCGTGCTCGCGCGCTTCGTGCGCGCGCTGTGCGGCCTCCTCAGGGGCGAAAAGGCCCCGGACGACGTGTTCGGCGAGGCGTCGACTCTCGGCGTGCGCACCGCGAACCTCTCGCTGCAGCTGCTGTCGCTCCTTGCGCGCGGGTGGAGCGAGCTTTTGCAGGGGCAGGCGGTGAGCGCGCAGTTTCGCGCGCAGCAGGCGCTTCGCCTCTCTCAGGACTGCGCTCCGCACCTGCGGGGTTGGGCAAGCCTCCTCGAGCGCACGGCAACGCTGGCGACTACGTCGGTCGCCACGCTGCGCGAGGAGGCCGACAACCTCGACCTCGAAGAAGGTCCGTCCTCTTCTCTTGCCGCATGGGAGGTTGCGCTGACGCTTTCCGCAGTTCGCTACGATGCCGAGCTCTCGGCGTGGTACTCGCGCCATCGCGACGCTCTTCTCGACGACGGGGTCGCCGCAATGGCGCGCTTGGCGCTCCTGTGCGCCGGTGCCGCCGGAGCCTCGCTGCTGCGGCTGCTGCCCGAGGGTTTTGCCCTCGAGCAGACGTTGGCGGCTGGGCGGGTGCAGCGTCCCCTCGAGGCGGACGAGGGGTCGCTGGACCGCGTCGCCCTGCTCTCCCTGGGCCAGGTGAAGATCTCCTTGTTTGGCGGCCTGCGCGTCGAGAAGAACGGGCACATGGTCGCAGACGGCAAATGGAGGAGGAAGAAGGCGAGCGCACTCGCCACGCGGCTCGCGCTGTGCCCGGGGGCGTTCGTGACCCGCCGTGCGATTATTCACGACTTGTGGCCCAACATGGAGTTTCAACGCGGGCGCGAGAACCTCTATGTGACGATGTCGGCGCTGAGAAAGGCGTTCGGCCAGATGAGCGGCGGGCCGGAGTACGTTTTGGTTCAAGGAGACGGCGTGTCGCTCAACACCGAGTACGTGCTCACCGACATCGCCCGGTTCGACGCGCTGGCGCGCGACGTGCTTCTCCACCGCAGCGAACGCGATGCGGGGCGCATCATCGAGACGTGCCTGTTGATCGAGGAGCTGTATCCCGCGCCCCTGTTCGTGCCGGATCGCGTGGCGCCGGAGTTTTTCCTGCGCATGCGCGAGTCGTACGCAACGAAGTTCTTGGACTGCATGCTCATCGGCGCGAACGTCGCCATCCAAGAGGGGCAGACGCCGAGCGCCGCGTGGCTCGCGCGCGCTGCGTTCAACCAAGCGCCGGAGCGCGAGGACGTCGCGCGCATAGGCATGCGCGTATTCGGCCTGCAGGGGAGGCGTCGCGAGGCGGCGGAGCTGTACAACGCGCATCTTCACGCCCTCATGGCCGCCCGCGGCGTCGACCCCGGCGCAGAGACGCGCGAAGTGTACGAGCGCGTGGCCCGCGGCATTCCCCTTGCCGCCCCTCAGCCCAACGTGCTATCCTCAGGAGCAATGCGTTGACGGAGAGGGTGCGCCCCTCGCACGTTGCGCCAAGAGAGGGAGGGCCGTGGGCTGTGAGCCTTCCCGCGCAACGAGGGACGTGCGTTCACTCCCGAGCAGCGACCTGAACGGCGTGGCTCTGCCGGCTCAGTAGGGAAGCCGTCCGCCCGAACGACACCGGGCAAAAAGAGGGCGGCCGGGGGAGAAAGCCCGGGCGTCAAGCAAGGTGGTACCGCGGTCAGTAGCCGTCCTTGGGGAAGATCCTCGAGGGCGGCTTTTTTCGTAGGAGGAACGCATGAGTTTGGTCGAAGATCTCGAACGGCTCGAGCAAACAGCCCGTGAGCGCATTGCACGCGCCACGACGGCCGGGCAGCTCGAGGCGGCGCGCGTGGCGCTGCTGGGGCGCAAGGGGCAGCTGACGGACATGATGCACATGATGGGCTCGCTTTCGCCCGAAGAGCGCCCCGCCGTGGGCAAGCGCGCCAACGAGCTGCGCCGCCTGATCGAGGGCATGATCGAGCACAGCTCGCAGTCGCTCGCCGAGGTGGCGCGCCAGAACCTGATCTCGCGCGAGGCGGTCGACATCACGC
Organism: uncultured Collinsella sp.; assembly: GCA_949287065.1. GTDB lineage: Bacteria > Actinomycetota > Coriobacteriia > Coriobacteriales > Coriobacteriaceae > CALUOB01. Next base: position 6,513 of record CASEEV010000048.1, on the reverse strand, counting down.
TGCCGGGCGTACGCCCCACCATCGGGCACCAGCATCTGATCTCGTCCATCCTCGAGGAGATCGAGGACATCTTCTGCGGCATGGGCTACACCGTTGAGTACGGCCGCCACGTGGAGACGACGTACTACAACTTCACCGCGCTCAACGCTCCCGAGGACCATCCGAGCCGCTCGGCGCGCGACACGTTCTACGTGGTCGACAACGCCGTGGGCACGGCGGATCACGCCGAGGCCCACGCTCGCGGCGAGTCCGACATCCTGCTGCGCACGCAGACCTCGGGCCAGCAGGTGCACGCCCTCGAGAACGAGAAGCCGCCGATCTACATGATCTCGCCCGGAACGGTCTACCGCCCGGATACGCCCGACGCCTGCCACCTTCCGCAGTTCAACCAGGTAGAGGGTCTCGTCGTCGACGAAGGCATCACCTTCGGCGACCTCAAGGGCACGCTCGACACGTTCATCCGCGCAATGTTCGGCGAGGACCGCAAGACGCGTTACCGCCCGCACTTCTTCCCGTTCACCGAGCCGAGCTGCGAAGTCGACGTCTCGTGCAACGTCTGCCACGGCAAGGGCTGCAGCTTCTGCAAGCACTCCGGCTGGATCGAGATCCTGGGATGCGGCATGGTCGACCCCAACGTCCTCGAGATGAGCGGCGTTGACTCCGAGAAGTACACGGGCTTTGCGTTCGGCATCGGCGCCGAGCGCGTTGCGGCGCTTCGCTACGACCTGCCCGACCTGCGCGCCCTGATGACGGGCGATATGCGCTTCCTGGCCCAGTTCTAGGGCGGTGCGGGCGGCAAGGGTTTTGGCGTCCGCGGCAAGAAGCGCTGTTCTCCACTTGGTACAGAAAGGAGGAGCCGCTCATGCGCGTCTCCTATAAATGGCTCAAGACTATGGTCGACGTGCCCGAGGAGCCTCGGGATCTCGTTGCCGAGCTCATCCGCACCGGAACCGAGGTCGAAGCGATCGATACGGTCGGTCAGGCGTTCGACCATGTCGTTACCGGCAAGGTGCTCACGAAAGACCCCCATCCCGACTCCGACCACATGTGGGTCACGACCGTCGACGTGGGCGCGGCAAACGCCGACGCCGAGGGCAACCCCCAGCCGCTGCAGATCGTCTGCGGCGCCCAGAACTTCAATGCCGGCGACCATATCGTGGTCGCCATGGTCGGCGCCGAGCTGCCCGGCGGCATCAAGATCAAGAAGGCCAAGCTGCGCGGCGTCGAGTCTCGCGGCATGAACTGCTCGGCGCGCGAGCTCGGCCTCAGCGGCGATCACTCCGGCATCATGATCCTGCCCGAGGACGCTCCGGTGGGTATGCCCTTTGCGCGCTACGCCGACCTCTCCGACTCCGTTCTCGACTGCGAGATCACGCCCAACCGACCCGACTGCCTCTCGATGATCGGCATGGCGCGTGAGGTGGGCGCGATTCTCGACGAGGACCTTCACATCGAGCTTCCCGCGATCAAGCAGGAGCAGGGTGCCCCTGCCTCCGACGTCGTCGAGGTCGAGATCGCCGACGAGGGCCTGTGCGACCGCTACGTTATGCGCGTCGTGCGCAACGTGAAGGTGGGGCCGTCGCCGCAGTGGATGGTCGAGCGCCTTGCCGCTGCGGGCGTTCGCAGCATCAACAACGTCGTCGACATCACCAACTACGTCATGATGCTCACCGGCCAGCCACTCCACGCCTTTGACATGGCGGCCTTCGACCAGGCCGACGACGGCAAGCGCCACGTGGTGGTGCGCGCCGCCCACGCGGGCGAGAAGTTCACGACGCTCGACGGCCAGGAGCGCGTGCTGGCCGAGGGCATGGGCCTCATCACCGATAACGGGCGCCCAGTCGCGCTCGCCGGCGTCATGGGCGGTCTCAACTCCGAGATCGAGGACGACTCCACCGACGTGCTCATCGAGAGCGCGTGCTTTGCCGCCGGCCGCACGTCGCATACGAGCCGCGACCTCGATCTTATCTCCGAGGCGTCGTTGCGCTTCGAGCGCCAGGTCGACGTCGAGGGCTGCGTGAACGTCGCGAACATCACCTGCGCCCTTATCGAGGAGCTCGCGGGCGGCGAGGTCGCGCCGGGCTGCGTCGAGGTGTACCCGGCCCCCTTCGAGCCCGCCAAGATCACGCTGCGCCTCGCGCGCGTCGACGCGCTCATCGGCGCCTCCATCGCCCCCGCGTTCACGCGCACGGCGCTCGCGCGTCTCGGCTGCGGCGTCGAAGACGCCGCCTCGGGCGAGCTTCTCGTCACGCAGCCGTCGTTCCGCCCCGACCTCACGCGCGAGATCGACCTTATCGAGGAGATCCTGCGCCTGTGGGGCATGGGACGCGTTGAGGCCACGATTCCCGCAGCCAAAAACCACGTGGGCGGTCTCACGCCCGACCAGCGTCTGGAGCGCAAGATCGGCCAGGTCCTGCGCGCGTGCGGCCTGAACGAGACCACCACCTACGGCTTTGCCGCCCCCGGCGATCTCGAGAAGATCGGCATGAGCGAGGAGGGCAGGGGCCTCCCCGTCAAGCTCATGCGCCCGCTCGTGGCCGAGCAGTCCGAGATGCGCCGCACCTTGCTCCCCGGCCTGCTGACCTCGGTCGACTACAACGAGGACCATGGCAACGGCAACATCCAGCTCTACGAGATGGGCAGGCTCTTCTTCGGGCGGCCCAACAAGAGCCAGCCCAAGGAGCGCATGTCGGTCGCCGCGGTTCTCGCGGGCGCATGGGGCGACTCCACGTGCAACCAGAAGTACCGTCCCTTGCGCTTCTTCGACGGCAAGGGCATCGTCGAGGAGCTTCTCGCCCAGCTGCGCGTCGAGAAGGTGCGCTTCCGTCCCTGTGATCCCGAGAAGTACCGCTTCCTCCAGCCCGGCCGCGCGGCCGAGGTCCTGGCGGGCGGAACGCTGCTCGGTTGGGTCGGCGAGGTGCATCCGTCGGCGCGCGAGGCGTTTGACATCAAGCTGCCCGTCACCGCGTTCGAGCTCGACGTCGACGCGCTCAAGCGCGCCGCGCGTCCCCAGGGCGCTTACCGCGGCTTCTCCCCGTACCCGCCGGTCGAGATGGACCTCGCGATCGTTGTCGACGAGGACGTCACCTGCGAAACGCTCGAGCAACGTCTGCGCTCCGCCGGCGGCAAGCTTCTTTCCGACGTGCGCCTCTTCGACGTCTACCGCGATAACGAGCGCGTGGGCGCCGGCAAGAAGTCCATGGCCTTTGCTTTGACGTATCGCGCCGAGGACCACACCCTCACCTCCGCAGAGGTCGAGAAGGTCCACCAGCGCCTTATCACCAAGGTCTGCAAGGCCGTGGGCGGCACGGTCCGTTCATAGGGGAGAGCATGCCGAGCTGGAACATCCACATCGCCGAGGCCGAGGAGCTGCTCGCGGCACCGGGCGCCGAGTCGCTCGGCGTGCGCGATCCGAACGTCTTTCTCTTCGGCAACCTCGTGCCCGACGTGTACGTGGGCTACATGGTGCCCGACGTTTCGCATAAGCGCCCGTACCGCGAGACGCACTTCGCCGGGCCCGGGGCGATTCCCTGCCCCCGCGACGACGAGTTCTGGGACCGCTACATCGTGGCGGCAGATCGACGCGGCGAGGATCCGGGCGATCTCGTCCTCGGCGTATGGGCGCATCTCGCGGCCGACAACATCTGGAACTCCCGCGTGCGGCGCTTCATCGCCGCCTGCGGGATTCCCACCGGCGAGCGCACCCGCGTGCGCAAGCAGGCGGACTTCGACATGTTCGGCAAGACGCTGTCTATCAGCCTCGCCCCGGTTATGACCGACGAGCTCGTACGCGCGGCGCAGGCGTTTCCGCAGTACGCGATCGAGCCTCAGGACACCGAGCGGGCCGTGGCTGCCGCGCAGGCGATCGTTGCCCGCAACGAGCCCGACTCCCCAGGCGGGCCCGTCTACGACCTTCTCGACCAAGCGTTTTTTGACGACACGTTCCGCGCGGTGCGCGAGCACACCGCGCGCCGCCTTGCCGAAAGGGCGCGCGTTCTGGGGTAAGGTCGCCGTGGCCGACCCCGCTTTCATCCGCGCGTTGCCGCTCCGCGGAGCATCTTGCGCCGGGTCCGCTTTGCGCGGCCCGGCGCTTTGCGTCTGGGTCCACGCTCACGCGCGCGATTATGCCGATCCCCGATATACCGTCATGCGCTCTCGCCGTTTTGGGTACCCTTCTTGTCGTAGGTGGACACTTTGATCCTCAGGAGGATTGATTACCGTGGTAGACGTTATGGAGCTGCTCGACACCTGGGTCGAGAACGTGACTGATCCCGAGCTCGCCGAAGAGCTCAAGCAGATGAAGGAGTCGGGCGACAAGGACGCGATCACCGACGCGTTCTTCCAAGACCTCGCCTTCGGCACCGCCGGCCTGCGCGGCACGCTCGGCGCCGGCACCAACCGTATGAACATCTACACGGTCGGTCGCGCCACGCAGGGTTTCGCGAACTACCTTAACGAGACGTTCGAGAACCCCACCGTTGCGATCGCGCGCGACAGCCGCAACAAGGGCGAGCTGTTCGTCAAGACGACCGCTGCCATTCTCGCCGCAAACGGCGTGACGGCGTACGTGTACCCCAAGATCTCCCCGGTCCCCACGCTGTCGTGGGCCACGCGCTACCTCAAGTGCTCTGGCGGCATCTGCATGACCGCGAGCCATAACCCCGCTCCCTACAACGGCTACAAGGCCTACGGCCCCGACGGCTGCCAGATCACGTCCGAGGCTGCGGCGGCCATCTCCGCCGCCATGGAGGCCACGAACCCCTTCACCGACGTCAAGACCATGGACTTCGACGAGGCGGTTTCCCAGGGTCTCGTTAAGTGGATCGACGACGAGGTCCTCGACGCCTACTACGACGCCGTGGTGAGCAAGTCGGTCAACAACCTGACCGACGAGCAGATTGCCTCCGCTCCGCTCAAGCTCGTCTACACGCCGCTCAACGGCACCGGCCTGATCCCGGTCACCACCGTTCTTAACAAGGTCGGCATCACCGACATCACGATCGTTCCCGAGCAGAAGGATCCCGACGGCAACTTCCCGACCTGCCCCTACCCGAACCCCGAGATCCGCGAGGCTATGCAGAAGGGCATCGACCTGTGCAAGGAGGTCAAGCCCGACCTGCTGCTCGCGACCGACCCTGACGCCGACCGCGTGGGCGTTGCATGCGCCGACGGCGACGACTACACCCTCATCACGGGCAACGAGATGGGCGTCCTTTTGCTCGACTACATCTGCAAGATGCGCGCCGAGCGCGGCGAGGACCTCAAGACCAAGGTTGCCGTGACGACCATCGTTTCCTCTGCCATGGTCGATTCCCTGGCCGAGAAGTACGGCTTTGAGCTGCGCCGCTGCCTCACGGGCTTCAAGTACATCGGCGACATCATCACCGGCCTGTCCGACGCCGGCGAGGTCGACCGCTTCATCTTCGGCTTCGAGGAGAGCTACGGCTACCTCTCGGGCGACCACGTGCGCGACAAGGACGCCGTGAACGCCTCCATGCTCATCTGCCAGATGGCGCAGTACTACCGTCTGAAGGATATGAACCTGGTCGACGCCATCAAGGCGCTGTACGAGGAGTTCGGCTACTACCTCAACAAGACGATCTCGCTGTCCTACCCCGGTGCCGACGGCTCCGCCAAGATGGCGGGCATCATGGCTGGCCTGCGCGAGAGCGCCCCGACCGAGCTCGCGGGAACGGCCGTTGCCAAGGTCGTCGACTACGGCGAGGGCGTGAACGGCCTGCCCAAGGCCAACGTCATCGAGTTCGACCTCGCAACGGGCGACAAGATCATCATCCGTCCTTCCGGCACCGAGCCCAAGATCAAGGCGTACCTGTTCGCCAAGGGCGAAACGAAAGAGGATGCCGAGAAGCTCCTCGACACGCTCGAGGAGGCAGCGCGCACCATCCTCGCTTAGGGGTTGACGCTGCGGCCTTTCGGGCTCGACGCTGCGGCCGCCCCTGGCGGGCATCTCTGCCCTCACTCGTCGGGCATGGCCGCAAGGCCAATGCCCTCCTCCTTCGGGCCGACCTGCTCCGCCAGGGACGCCCTCGCTTTCGCGCAGGCAACCTGCACCGCATCGGCCGGCTCCCCCTCTGGGGGGCCGGCCTCGCTTTGTCTCGAGGGTCATGCGGGCCACGCTGACTTTCGAGCACGAAAGTTCATGAACTATCGAAAGCGAAGGTCAGCAAAGCGCAGGAAAGGCGAAGATGAAGTGCCGAAAGTTCGTGAACTTTCGGCACGGCTCATAGAGAGCAGAGGGAACAAAGCGGGTGGGACATGCCGCACGGGGATCATTCTCTGTATAAGGAAGCGCATAGCGAAGACCGTGGGAGGCGATGATGTTCTTACTCGCGGCAGCGCGTTGCTAAGAAGGGCAAAATCAGTCCAGCACGCTGATTTGTGAAGGTCCTGTGAACCTCCCCGCGCCCCTTGCGCAGGGCCGGCGGGGCTGGCAATATATCTCCCTGCCGCGCGGCCCCACGGGGAGCGCGGGGCACCCTGAGAACCGGATAC
>CASEEV010000047.1 GCA_949287065.1 uncultured Collinsella sp. | reverse complement strand
GTCCGTCATCGACTACGCCGAGTTCGAGGAGAAGAAGTCCCGCATCGCCGTTGACGCCATCGGCGACGCCTGCACCGGCTCCAACCCGCGCCAGCCCACGCCCGAGGAGATGGAGAAGCTCCTCGAGTGTGTCTACAACGACGTCGACGTCGACTTTTAACGGGTTCGACGCTGCGGTCGCGGCTGACGGCCAGGCTGGCCTTCAATCGTCAGCCATGACTCGGGTTCGACGCTGCGGCCGCCCCTGGCGGGCATCTCGGCCCTCGCTTTCGCGTGCATAACCTGGTCCGCTTTGGCCGGCTCCCTTCGGGGAGCCGGCCTCGCTCTATTCCGGCCGGCCTGCGGCGCGCGCCCGGAGTTTCCGAGGCGAAGTGCTCAAAAAATCAAATAATCAGTCTTTTCCGTCGCCGGGGGCCTCCGGGCGTATGCATCCGTGCGCGTTCGCCCAGGATTCGGATATAGCTATATGCGACAGTCTCGCTCTAGCCGCCCAGAGACGACTTACTATCTGATTTTTTGAGCAGTTCCGGCCGAAAAAGCGGAGCGACCGCCGCGCGGGGCGCGGGGGCATCGATGCGAGGGGCGTCGCGGGAGCCTGGCGTCGGGTGGCAGAGGATTGTTGGAAACGTGGTGTCAGTGACGTACTTGCCTCACTTCGGGGAAGTACAGCGGTACTGCCGGCAAGCGTCCCGGCTTCCGTCGTGCTTGCCCCGCGCTCGGGGGCGCAAGCGAGCTTTTGCCACCGCGTAGCGGACGAAGTTTGCCTTGCGTCCCGAGGAGTCTGTTCGAACAAGCTTCTATAATGGTGCGCGTGCAAACACGAGAAGAGCGGGCGCTGTTCGTAGGTGTGCCTACCAGCGGCTTGCGCCCGTCGCTAGGGAGCATGTGCATGCGAGAAGAGCAGGTCTGCGCCGCGGAGGCGCTACGCCCCGTGCAGGGTGGCGGCGCCCCGGCGGTGGCGTTCTTTGACATTGACGGCACGCTGATCTACCACGATCCGGAGCGCTTGCGCCAAGAAAGAGAGTCGCGTGCGGCAGGCAAGCAGGTCGAATGGTCCGAAGAGCCGGTTCGTCCTGCGGTCGCCCGCGCTATCGACCGCATGCGGGCAAACGGCCACTACGCGTTCGTCTGCACGGGCCGACCGGTGTCCATCCTTCCTGCGCCTATCAGGCAAATTACCTTCGACGGCGTGATCGCCGAGGCGGGCGCCTACATCGAGCTCGGCGACGCTGTTATCCGCGAGGCGCACATTCCCTTTGACCTGCTCGTCGAGACGGCCCGTCGTTTTGTTGGCGCGGGCATAGACGTCGACATGGAGAGCAACGTCCACAACATCGAGCTGTATCCGAGCGGCGCCCCGCGCATGTTTCCGGGCGCGGAGGTCGTGCGCACGATCGATGAGTTCTACGCGCGTGCAAACGGTCTCGGCATCGCCAAGTTCTGCACGCACGGTGCCACGCACGAGCAGCTCGCCCCCATCATGCCGTTCATCAGCAAGCACTACACCGCCTGCGACCTGCAGCACGGCACAACCGAGTTCTCGATGATCGGCTTCGACAAGGGCGCGGGCATCGCGGCGGTGCTCGAGCGCTTGGGCCACGGCCGCGAGCGGACCTTTGCCTTCGGCGACTCCGAGAACGACCTCTCGATGGCGCCGGCGGTCGAGACGTTCGTAGCCATGGGCAACGCGCTTCCCGGGGTAAAGGCGCGCGCAGACTACGTGACCGACGATGCGGCGCATGACGGCGTGGCAACGGGGCTGGCACACTTTGGCCTGATCTGGCAGCAGCGTTGCGTCGGCAATCCGGGCAGGGCAGAGGGCAAAAGCCCACTTGAGAAGCACAGATAGGAGAAACCATGGCTGAGAAGCGCGTTCGTTGGGGCATCTTGGGGGCGGGGCTCATTGCGCACCGGTTTGCGCGCAGCCTGGTGCACGATCCGGCAAGCGAGCTCGTGGCGATAAGCTGCCGCTTGGCCACCAAGGCGGCGGCGTTTGCCGAGGAGCACGGCGTTGCGGCTGATCGCGCCTACGCCGATGACGCTGGCGCGGCGGCAACGCCCGTGGGCGCCGAGGCCCCGGCCGAGCAGACGGGCACGGCGCTCGAGGGCCATGCCAAGCTTCTGGCCGACCCTGACGTCGATGCGATCTACCTCGCCCTTCCGCACGGGCTGCACCGGGCGTGGGCGTGCGCGGCCCTCCGTGCGGGCAAGGCGGTGCTCTGCGAGAAGCCCGCCGCGCTCACGGCCGACGAGATGCGCGCCGTCGCCGCCGTTGCCCGCGAGACGGGCGCGCTCTTCATGGAGGCGCAGAAGGCGCGCTTCGTGCCTGCTTACGCGCGCGTGCGCGAGCTTCTCGGCTCGGGCGCCATCGGCGAGCTGCGGCGCGTTGAGACGAGCCTTTGCAACCAGATGACCGAGGAGCAGCTCGAGCGTTCTTACATGCTCGATCCTGTGCAGGGCGGCGTGGTTCTCGACTGCGGCATCTACTGCGCGAGCTGGATCGAGGACTTCCTGGCCGGCTCGTCGAGCGTGCGCTCCACCCGGATCGAGCGCTACCGCGGCGTCGACGCCTACGTGCGCGCCGAGCTCGCGTTCGGCGCAAGCGAGAAGAGCGGCGCCGCAGGGCAAACCGCCCTTCTGGAGTGCGCGTTTGACCGGCAGAAGCCGCGGCAGGCTGTGCTCATAGGCGAGAAGGGCCGCATCGTAGTCGACGACCTCCATCGCTCGCAGCGCGTGGCGCTCGTGCCGGACGGCGGCGAGGCGCACGTGTTTGACGAGCCCTACGTGGTCGACGACTTCTTTGGCGAGATCACGCACTTCTCGGGTCTTGTGCGCGCCGGGGCCGCCGAAAGCCCCGTCATGCCGCTCGCCGCATCCGTGCGCTGCGCCGAGATTCTCGACGCCGTGCGCGCGGGTTAGACGCAGGACGCCGGCGCGTCGGAAGCTTGCCGCTGCCGCGCGCCGAGCGGAGCGGCGCAAGTATGCGATAAGATCGCCACATGCGCCGCTTCTATTCATGTGGATGAAAAACTGCCCATGAATATGCAGAATACTAGATATCTGAATACGAATTTGCAGATCCGTTAATATTCCGTGTGTTTTGATAACTTCGGCCATCCCCTCTTGACAGCGGTGTATGCTGGCACGAACCCCTCGCGCGGACGGCTTTGCACCGTGCCCGCGGCGGGGCAAACGCAACGCAAACGTACGACGGAAGAGGCGATCGTATGGCATACACGGTAGGAATCGTAGGAGCGGCCGGCTACGCGGGCATCGAGGCCGCGCGCCTGGTGCTCAACCATCCCGAGTTCGAGCTCAAGGTCGTCACATCCAACGCCGACGCGGGCGACAAGCTCAGCGACCAGTACCCTGCGTTCGCGGGCCTTACCGACCTCGTCTTTACCACGCACGACGACCCAGCGCTTCTCGAGTGCGACCTTGCGTTCCTGGCCGTGCCGCACACGGCGGCGCTCGCCCAGGTGCCGCGCCTGCTCGAGGCCGGCGTGTCGGTCTTCGACCTCTCCGCCGACTACCGTCTCTCCGACCCGGCGGTGTACGAGGCGTGGTACAACGCGCCGCACACCTCGCCCGAGCTGCTCGCCGAGCGCGCCTTCGGCCTGCCCGAGCTCTTTGCCCAGGACCTCGCCCAGGCGGCCGAGAAGCACGCTGCCGGCAAGGCGACGCTCGTTGCCTGCGCGGGCTGCTACCCCACGGCCACCTCACTCGCGGCGGCGCCCGCGGTGCGCGCCGGCTGGGTTGCGCCCGACCTGCCCATCGTGGTCGACGCCATCAGCGGTGTGACCGGCGCCGGCAAGGGCTGCACGGCGCGCACGCACTACTGCGGCGCTGACGAGAACCTCGAGGCCTACGGCGTGGCCAAGCACCGTCACACCCCCGAGATCGAGCAGATCCTCGGCGCGCCCGGCCGCGTGATCTTTACCCCGCACCTCGCTCCGCTCAAGCGCGGCTTGCTATCGACCGTGTACCTGCCGCTTGCCGCCTCGGCGGCCGAGGGCTTCAGCGCCGAGCAGGCGGTTGCCGCCTACCAGGAGACCTACGCACAGAGCGCCTTTGTGCGCGTGCTTCCCGCAGGTCAGATGCCCAAGACCTCTTCGGTTGCCGGCAGCAACGCCGCGCAGGTGGGCCTTGCCTACCACGCCGCCACGCACACGCTCATCGCCGTCGGCGCGATCGACAACCTTTGCAAGGGCGCGGCCGGCCAGGCGGTGCAGTGCGCCAACATCGTGTTCGGCCTGCCCGAGACCTGCGGCCTGCCCACGGCCGGTCTGCCGGTGTAGCAGCTCCGTGCATGCCTGCGCGCAGGGCGGGCGAGAAGAACGAGACGAACGACCGCGGCGCGGGGCGCCGCGCGCAGGAAGGGAGCGCCGCATGGGCGCATCAGAGCAGACAGATGTGATGGCCGGCCAGCGGACCGGCGCCGCCGAAGGCGCGTCCGCACCGGCATTTGCCGAGGTAACTGGGGGCGTGTGTGCCGCCAAGGGCTTTGCCGCGGGCGGCATTCACGCCGGGTTCCGCAAGGATCCCGCGCGCCTCGACATGGCGCTCGTCGTAGCCGACGCTCCGTGCGCCGCGGCGGGGACCTTCACGACGAACCGTTTCTGCGCGGCCCCCGTGCAGGTCTCGCGCGCGCATCTGGGCGCGGGCGCCTGCTACGGCACGGCGCGCGCCGTGGTGATCAACTCGGGCAACGCCAACGCTGCTACAGGCGAGCCCGGCCGCGAGGTGGCCGAGGCGTCGTGCGCCGTCGTGGCACATGAGCTCGGTTGCGCGCCCGACGAGGTG
>CASEEV010000046.1 GCA_949287065.1 uncultured Collinsella sp. | reverse complement strand
CATCAAGTCCAAAGTTGGATGACCGCCGTCTTTGTCTGCGACGCTACTGCGACAACATTGGTGTCGCAGTAGCGTCGCAGACGTGTCGCAGATGTTGCGGTGACGCCATGAAGGGCGTTCTGGGCGAGTTTCGTAACGGGTGCTATTGCAACGTTGAGGGTGGTTGGAAGAGAAAAGGTGTTTCAGTTTGTCGGCTCTGACCACCTGCTGACCATTTCGACAGGCGGTCACCTGAAATAAAAGAAAACCCTGAGCTGTTTTACCAGCTCAGGGACTAAGTCATGGTCGCGGGGGCAGGATTTGAACCTACGACCTTCGGGTTATGAGCCCGACGAGCTACCAGACTGCTCCACCCCGCAATGGGTGCACCTCGTGTGTGCAAGAAATAACTATATCGACGCCGCCGCCCGTTGGCAAGCAGAATCTCGGTTGTGTGCACATCTCCACAATTCTCTTCTCGGCCCTTCTCGGCGGCTTGGAGGTTTCCCTCGGGGCCGATGTGCACGCTCCGCGGGGGTGTGTACGCCGCGCGGGGGTGTGTACACCGCGCCGATACCCGCCCTCAGAAAAACTGCAGGTCAGAGGCTTGTCGAAGAGTGCGCACAACGCAGAGAAGTGTACACATCCCAAAATGGTGTGCACATCGCCTGGGAGCGTGCACATCGCCGGGCAACGCCGCGCCCGGCGTCTCCCGGCGCGAGCAGCCCGCACCCCGAATACGCCCTCACCCCACGCCGAAAGCCCGCCCGAGCCCCTTGCGCTCCACGCTACGCTGCCCTACGCACGCACCTGCCAACCAAGCAGAGAAAGGATTCCCATGAACCGTCTCGCAGACAAGGTCGCCGTCGTCACCGGCGCAAACTCCGGCGTCGGTGCCGCCATCGCCAAGCTCTTCGCCGCGGAGGGCGCCAAGGTCGTCATGAGCGCCCGCCGCGCCGCCGCGCTCGAGGAGGTCGCCGCCCAGATCGCCGAGGCCGGCGGCGAGGCCTACGTCGTCCCCACGGACATCTCCAAGCCCGAGGACCCCGAGAACCTGATGGCCGCGGCGGTCGAGAAGTACGGCAAGATCGACATCTTGGTCAACAACGCGGGCGTGCTCGAGGCCGGCCTCAAGCCCATCGACCGCTACACCGACGAGGACCTCGACCGCATCGTCGAGACCAACCAGAAGGGCACCATGCGCTGCATGCGCGCCGCGACCAAGCGCATGACCAGCGGCGCCTCCATCGTCAACGTGGCCTCCATCGCCGGCGAGCGCGGCTGCGGCGGCGCGGCCTACGTCTCCTCCAAGGCCGCCGTCATCGGAGTGACCAAGCACACCGCGCTGCGCTTCCAGGTCGCCGGCATCCGCTGCAACGCCGTCTGCCCCGGCAACATCGTCACGCCCATGACCGCCGGGATGGACCCCGCGACGCTCGACCAGGACATGATCGGCGCCATGGCCATGCACTCCAACATGCAGACCCAGCCCTGCCAGCCCGAGGACGTTGCCAACATCGTGCTCTTCCTCGCGAGCGACGAGTCTCGCGCCATCACCGGCCAGATCATCGTGAGCGACTTCGGCTCCATGCTCTAGACCGCGTTCCGGTCGGGGCTCCTCCGCGGGACCCCGACCGTCGCCGTGGGTTGCCCCAAAATAACGCGCACAGTTTGCAAAGCGAGAAAAGATTACCTGCGGATATATAAAATCAAAACAAACCGTGCGCGTTATTGGGCCCGCGGCGCGTCGGCTGGCCCGCGCCCCGCCGGTCGGCCCGTACCGCGCCTAGAACAGCCCGTGGCCGTTCACGGACACGACGTCGCCCACGTTGTGGTCCACGACGTCCCAGTGCTCCGCGAGCATCCCGTCCTCCAGGCGGTAGATGTCGCAGACCTTGTTGACCATGCCGTTGCCCATGGTGCACTTGAAGAAGACGAACACGAGGTCCTTCTCGGCTGCCGATTCCACGATCTCAACGTGCGGGTCCATGGAGAGGAACTTCTCCATGAAGCGAGAAAAACCCGCACGCCCGTCCTCGACGGTGGGGTTGTGCTGGATGTAGTCCTCGCGCACGTACTCGTTGATGGCCGACGCGTCGTGCCCGTTGAACACGCGCTCGTAGAAGTCCAGGACGATCTGCTTGTTCTTCTCTGCGCTCATGTGAGCCCCCTTTCGTTGGTGTCGCAACGGTACCGCGTCCGCCGCGCGCCAAGCCATGTTCAAACGCACAATGTCGCCCCCGCGGCGAGCATGCCGTATGGGACGGTTTGCCCTCGTTTGGGGCTCGATTCTG
>CASEEV010000045.1 GCA_949287065.1 uncultured Collinsella sp. | reverse complement strand
GCGCTGCCTGCGGCGGAGCCCTCTTGGGTCGGGGCAGGCGTGCAGCCTGCGAGCGCGGCGCCTGCGACGGCGGCGCCGGCGGCGGATACGAACGTGCGGCGCGAAGGCGCGGAGGGGGTGCCGGGTGTTGAGGTGCGCATGGGGTCCTTCTTTCTTTTGTGCCGTGAGGGCGCCCCGGGTGCTCTGCGCGGTACGAGGGGCGTGGGCTGCTGACGGGGGCGTGCGCGGCGGGGCGCTGTTGGTCTTCTTTACGGCCCGACGGGGGCACGTACAGCGAATCATAGCGCCGCTTGCCCGCATCTGGCCTACGGAACAGCCTCTGCGCGGCGAAGCGCCCCTATAATTCTGTCAGAGGGACCGTGGCCGAGAAGCGCCGCTCCGCGCCCGGTCCGCTGCGTTACAGCCGACGAGGGGAGCAAGTCATGGCTGAAGCAATGCGCGGGGTTTACACCAACCTCACGAACATTCGCCGCACCGTCTTCCGCGACGTTGCGCGCGTGGCTTACGAGGACGACGACGGTGTCTTTGACGAGTTCGACGACCTACCCTACGAGATCATTTCGGGCGATGTGGCTACCTACCGCGAGAGCGTCTTTTTGGAGCGCGCCATCGTGGGCGAGCGCATCAGGCTCGCCATGGGCCTGCCCATGCAGGGCGCCGACCGGCCCGCCAAGATCTCGGAGGGCACCGAGCAGGCGGCCCGCCCCGAGACCTACTACGAGCCGCCGCTCATCAACATCATCAACTTCGCCTGCAACGCCTGCGCCGAGGAGTCGTACGTGGTGTCGAACCTCTGCCAGGGCTGCTTGGCGCACCCGTGCCGCGAGGTCTGCCCCAAGGGCGCCATGACCTTCGTCGACAAACAGGCCCACATCGACCAGGAGAAGTGCATCAAGTGCGGGCGCTGCCTGCAGGTGTGCCCGTACACCGCCATCGTCCACCGCGAGCGCCCCTGCGCCGCGGCGTGCGGCATGGACGCCATCGGCTCCGACGAGCAGGGCCGCGCGGTCATTGACTACGACAAGTGCGTGAGCTGCGGCCAGTGCCTGGTGAGCTGCCCCTTTGGCGCCATTGCCGACAAGAGCCAGATCTTCCAGGTGATCCAGGCCATCCGCGCGGGCGAGGAGGTCATCGCGGCCGTTGCGCCCTCGTTCGTGGGCCAGTTCGGCGGGCGCGGCAACGTCGACAAGCTGCGCGCCGCCTTTAAGAAGCTCGGCTTCTCGGGCATGGAGGAGGTCGCCATCGGCGCCGATCTGTGCGCGGTCCAGGAGGCGGGCTACTTCCTCGAGGAGGTTCCCGACAAGATCCCCTTCATGGCAACGAGCTGCTGCCCTGCGTGGTCGGTCATGGCAAAGAAGGAGTTCCCCGAGTACGCCGACTGCGTGTCGATGGCCCTCACGCCCATGGTGCTCACGGCGCGCCTCATTCGCGAGAAGCGCCCTGAGGCCAAGATCGTCTTTGTGGGGCCGTGCGCGGCCAAGAAGCTCGAGGCCATGCGCAAGAGCATCAAGAGCGAGGTCGACTTTGTGCTTACCTTCGAGGAGATGGCGGGCATGATGGAGGCCAAGGGCATCCAGTACACCAAGCTCAAGGGCGACGGCGCCACCGACTTTGAGGTCGCGAGCGCCGACGGCCGCGGCTTTGCCGTGGCGGGCGGCGTGGCCAAGGCCGTGGTCGATGCCATTCACAAGGACCATCCCGACATGGAGGTCAAGATCGAGGCGGCCGAGGGCCTCGACAACTGCCGCAAGATGATGAAGCAGGCGGCGAAGGGCAAGTACAACGGCTACCTGCTCGAGGGCATGGCGTGCCCCGGCGGTTGCGTGGCGGGCGCGGGCACCATCCAAGCCGTCAACAAGTCGGCTGCCATGGTGCGCTCGTACGCCAAGAAGTCGCCGCACAAGATCGCGACCGAGAACATGTACAACAAGTACCTCGACGTGCTCGAGCGCGAGATGGACGGCATCGATCCCGACAAGATCGTGGCCGAGAGCATCGAGGCGCAGAAGCCGCAGGCCGAGCCCGGTACCGAGCTCGAGGCGAGCGCCGAGTAGGGCGGCTCCGTCTGGGTGCCGTCGCGCGTTCGTATAGGGGCGCCAGCAGGGGGCGAGCAACGGTGTTGCTCGCCCCCTTTGCTTATCTGGACATCGTATGCGGACCTTGCCCTGCGGGGCGCTGAGCTGCGGGCTCGGCGGTGCGCTTACTGGATGCCCGGCACGTGCGGGATGGTAGCGAAGCCGCGTTCGAGCTCCTCGTCGGTGGGAACGTAGTCCTCGAGCTCGCCGCGGTTGAACTTGTCGTAGGCGACCATGTCGAAGTAGCCGGTGCCCGTGAGGCCGAAGAGGATCGTCTTTGCCTCGCCGGTCTCGCGGCACTTCTCTGCCTCGCGCATGGCAACGAGGATGGCGTGCGCGCTTTCGGGCGCGGGCAGGATCGTCTCGAGGGTGGCGAACTTCTCGGCGGCTGCGAAGACGTCGGTCTGGTGCACGGCCACAGCCTCGAGGTAGCCGTCGTGCTTGAGCTGGCCGACAATGGGGCTCATGCCGTGGTAGCGCAGGCCGCCCGCGTGGTCGGGGTTGGGAATGAAGCCGTTGCCGAGGGTGTACATCTTGCAGAGCGGGCAGGTCTGGCCCGTGTCGGCAAAGTCGTAGGCAAACCGGCCGCGCGTGAGCGAGGGACAGCTTGCGGGCTCCACGGCGATGAAACGCGTGTCGGGGCGCTCGCCGGTGAGCTTGTCGCGCATGAAGGGGGCGATGAGGCCGCCGAGGTTGGAGCCGCCGCCCGCGCAGCCGATCACGATGTCGGGGTACTCGCCGAGCTCGGCGAGCGCCTCGTAGCTCTCGAGACCGATGATGCTCTGATGCAGCACGACCTGGTTGAGCACCGATCCGAGCTGGTAGCGCCCCTTGTTGCCCGGCACGTTAAGGGCGCGCTCGACGGCCTCCGAGATGGCGGTGCCGAGCGATCCGGAGCTTGCGGGGTCGGCCTCGAGCATGCGGCGTCCGACGGCGGTGGTGTCGGAGGGCGAGGGGGTCACGCGGGCGCGGAAGGTCTCCATGACGTTGCGACGGAACGGCTTCTGCTCGTAGGAGCACTTGACCATAAAGACGTCGAGGTCAAGGCCGTAGTGCGCGGCGGCCTCGGCAAGCGCGGTGCCCCACTGGCCGGCGCCGGTCTCGGTGGTGATGTTGGTGAGGCCCTGGGCCTTGGCGTAGTAGGCCTGGGCGAGCGCCGAGTTGAGCTTGTGCGAGCCCGAGGTGTTGTTGCCCTCGAACTTGTAGAAGATCTTGGCGGGTGTGTTGAGCGCGCGCTCGAGGTTGTAGGCGCGGATGAGCGGGCTGGGACGGTAGACGCGGTACATCTCCATAACCGGCTCGGGGATCGGCACGTAGCGGGTGGTGTTGTCGAGCTCTTGGCGCACGAGCTCGTCGGCAAAGACCGGTGCGATGTCCTCGGGGCGCGCAACCTCGCCGTTGGGAAGGCGCATGGGCTCGGGCGGCGTGGGCATGTCGGCGCGCAGGTTGTACCAAGCCGTGGGGATCTGGTCTTCGCGCAGGTAGAGGCGGTAGGGCTCGCGGGCGGGGGCGGTCTTGTCGGTCATGGTCGGTCCTTTCTCGCAGGTGGGTTGCTGCCGGAGGGGCAGCTTGCGTCGTGGTCGCGGGCGGATGGGGCTTGGGTCGCAGGCGGGCATGTACGAGGGGACAGGACGCGCGGCGGGGCGTTGCTGCGGAGCGTGTGCGTCGGGCCGGGGCGTTGCCTGTTGCGGAAGGGCTCGTGCGCGCTCTCGAGTCTTCGTGCCGAGGCTGTCGACGCATAGAAAAAGGCCCCCGGATTATCCGAGGGCCTTCCAGCTGCCGAGCGTAGAGAGAAGCCGCCGCTAATCCGAGAACGAGGGTATGAGCTTGTTCCACCACCACGCGGCGGCGACCGACGGCGCGGCGAGCACGTTGGTCTTGGTGGCGATGGCGAGCATGGTTCCTCCTTGGAAGGCGCGGGCGCGTGCCCGGCGCTTCTCGCAGACAGGCGTTGCGCCTGGCTGGCTCTCGGTATGGTAGCACTATAGCACGCTAAAGTGCTACCTTGTGTTTCGTGGACGTAACAAATGGGATCGTGATTGTTTCCGGCGTGAGGTCCACGCTTTTTGCAGCGAGCGATATTTCCATGCGCGTGACCGAAGGGTATCGGCGGGGAGCTGCGTCTTTTGCGGACAGAGCGCCCTCTCGCGCGAGGTTTTTTCGGATATTCGAATACTTTTGGCGACATGTCGAGTAGGCCAAGAATGGCCAACGCTCTGACCTGCAGAAATGATGCTCGGCAAGGCGGGTCTACTTGCGGGTTCCGGAAAAGTATTCGAATAACCGTCAAAACATGGTGCGGATGTACGCTTTGCGCCCCCTATTGCCCCGTCGCTTCAGCGTGCGGCGCTTGGCAGTCTGTCATCAAGCGATAAAAACCTTCCGTTTTGCGCCAAAAGGCCGCTTCTTGAGGAACAACCCCGGTGAATGGGATACGCTAGGGGCGATCCGCGTTTCTTCCTGTATGAACGCAGCGCATGCGCTGCGGCAGCCGCTTCGGGCGCGGAGCCCCTGCGCCGGGCAGACCTTGGCGCCTAGGAACGAACAACATGCAAGGGAGGACTTCCCGTGAAGATAACCGAACTGCTGCGGCCGGAGGGCGTTGCACTCGGCATGCAGGCAAGCACGCGTGACGACGTGATCGATCAACTCACGGAGCTGCAGGTTGCGGGCGGTGCCGTGACCGATGCGGCGGGCTACAAAGAGGCCGTGCTCGAGCGCGAGTCGACCTTCAGCACGGCGGTGGGCGAGGGCATTGCCATCCCGCACGCCAAAACCGCCTCGGCCGCGCAGCCGGGTCTCGTAGCCGCCACGCTCGACAAGGGCGTCGACTGGAACGCTCCGGACGGCAAACCCGCCGACCTCGTGTTTCTGATTGCGGCGCCTGCGACTGAGGCCGACGTGCACCTAGAGGTGCTGGCAAAGCTCTCTACCCTGCTTATGCACCCCTCGTTTCCTGCGACGTTGCGCTCGGCGGGCAGCGTGGAGGAGTTCCTCGGCGCGGTCGATGCCGCCGAGTCAGCCTACGACGAGGGACGCTCGCTCGATGCCGGCGTCGCCGGCAAGGCGCAGGGCGGCACCGACGAGGCCGAAACCGCCGAGCAGGGCGATGCCGAACCCTCGCTCCCACAGGTGCTCGCGGTCACGGCGTGCCCGACGGGAATCGCGCACACCTACATGGCCGCCGAGAATCTCGAGAAGGTGGCCGAGCGCATGGGCGTGCGCATCAAGGTCGAGACCCAAGGGTCGGTCGGCACCAAGAACGCGCTTGAGCCCGAGGAGATCGCCGCCTGCGAGGGCGTGATCGTTGCCGCCGACAAGGCGGTCGAGATGGCGCGCTTTGACGGCAAGCACCTCGTCAAGGTAGGCGTTGCCGCCGGCATCAGCGATGCCGAGCGTCTCATCACCCAAGCTCTGAGCGGGGAGGCCCCGATCTACCATGCCGCCGCCTCTTCTAAGGGCTGCTCATCTCCTGAAGCCGGCGCGGCAGACGCGCAGGGGGACGGTCTTGACCAGCCGAGCGCCGAGGGCCCTGCAGCCTCTATGAAGCATCACTGGGGCGCCGACGCCTACCGCCATCTCATGAACGGCGTATCGCACATGCTTCCCTTCCTCGTTGCCGGCGGCGTGTGCTTGGCCCTGGTAGGGCTTATGGAGCCCGCTGTGTCGACCAGGCTCCCGTGTGACTGGTCGCTCCCGGCGCTCGTGCTCTATGTGGCGGCGAGCTTTGCCAAGGATCTCGCCCTGCCCGTGCTCGCAGGTTTTGTCGCGCACTCCATCGCCGACCGGCCCGGTTTGCTCCCGGGCATTGCGGGCGGCTGGATCGCGGCCCAGGGCTATTGCCTCGACACGTTTGCCTCTATGGGCGCAGGCGGTATGTCCATGGCGCCGAGCGGCTTCATCGGTGCCGTGGTCGCCGGTTTTGCCGCGGGCGGCATCGTGTGGGCGCTCGAGCGCGTGTGCCGGCATCTGCCCGATGCGGTCGAGGGCATCAAGCCCATGCTCGTGTACCCGGTTTTGTCTTTGGTTGCCGTGGCGGCCGTCATGATCCTTGCGAACCCGCTGCTGAGCGTTGCCTCGTGGTGGGTCGATACCCTGCTCGGCGCTGCGTCCATGCCCGCGCTCGCGCTTCTCGGCGCGCTGCTCGGAGCCATGATGGCCCTCGATCTGGGAGGCCCGTGCAACAAGACGGCGTACGTGCTCGGAGCCTTACTGCTCACTTGCAACGTGGGGGCCGGCGAGACGATCATGGCGTCCGTCATGGTCGGCGGCATGGTCCCGCCGCTTGCCGTCGCGCTTTCGACCGCTCTTAGCAAGCGCCTGTGGGACGAGGGCGAGCGCGCTGCCGGTTGCGGCTGCGTGCTCAAGGGCCTCTCGTTTGTGAGCGAGGCGGCCCTGCCGTTTGCCATGGCGCGCCCCGCGCGCGTTCGTCCTGCCATCGTGGCGGGAGCCGCGCTTGCGGCGGGGGTGTCGGCGATGCTCGGCTGCACCTGCCCGGCGCCTCATGGCGGCATCTGGGTCATCTACGCCATCGGCAGCCCGCTCGGCTTCGTGGCCGCGCTTGCCGTCGGTACCGTTGCAGGCGCCGTGCTCATGGCGCTTCTCGGCCGCTCCGATTCCAAAGCGCCCGCAGACGCATAGCGCTCCCTCGGGCCGAAGGTTAGGCCTCGGCGCCGGCGGGGGCCTTGCGGTTGACGATCACGATGCCCGCACTCACGAGAGCGAGCGCGCCTACGGCCACTGCGGGGCTCACCACGTTGGTCTCGCCGAGCAAGAGCGCCGAGAGCAGCACGCCAAAGATCGGGTTCATGAAGCCAAAGACCGACACCTTGGAAACGGGGTTCACGGCAAGCGTCGCCGACCAGAGCGAGTAGGCGGCAGCCGAGATAAACCCGAGGTAGCCGAGAAGCGCGCACGCGGGCAGCGGGTTGGCGGCGTCGGCGGGGGCAACATGGCCGCCAAGCGCAAAGCCAACGAGCATCATGACGAGCCCGCCGAAGAAGAACTGCCAGCCCGAGAGCAGCACCGGGTCGTGCTCGGTCGAGAAGCGCTTGGCAAGGTTGCTCGAGGTGGCCGCCGCAACGGTCGAGGCGAGCACCATGCCCTCGCCGGCAAGGCTAAACGAAAAGCCGCCCTCGGAGCCGGTTACGTTGACGAGCACCACGCCGGCAAAGCCGATGGCGCACCCGAGGATCTTGCGCGCGTTGAGCTTCTCGAACCTAAAGACGAGCGCGGCGATGAGCACGCAGAGAAACGAGTTGCTCGCTTCGAGGATCGAGCTCGTAACGCCTGCGCAGTGCGCGAGGCCCACGTAGAAAAAGACGTACTGCACGATGGTCTGGGCGAGCGCGAGTGCGCCGATGGCGGGCAGATCGCGCTTTTGGGGGACGAAGGGCCGCCTGCGGGCGATGCTCATGCCCGCCGCGACCATGAGGCCGGCGAGGGTGAAACGCATGCCGGCAAAGGCAAGGATCGAAGCGGTGTCAGAGGCGCTGATCGCAAAGAACTCGTAGCCGAGCTTGACGCACGGAAAGGCCGAGCCCCACAAAAGGCAGCTCGCGAGGCAGGCGAGCACCATGCCCGGCGTTGTGGCGAGAAAGCCTTTCTGGGGGCGTTGGTGCGATTCGGTCTCTCGTTTGGTGTGCGCTTGGGCCACGGGACGCTCCTTTTTTGTTGCGGCAACGGCAAACCATTGTAGACCCTTGCGCGCTCCTCGTCTGCCGTGCACGCAGGGGAGCGCTCAAACAGAACGCGCCGGGCCGGGACGCCCGGTCTCGGCCAACAAAAAGATCCCCCGGAAGCCTATGCCTCCGGGGGATCTGACAGCGAGCGTATGCTATGGCGCCTGCCTTACGAGAAGTACCTCACGCCGCTCTCGAAGATGGGCATGAACTTGTCGCCCGGGACGTTCTGGTAGAGGCCCTCGCCGCGACGCTCCGCATGGCCCATCTTGCCGAACACGCGCCCGTCGGGGCTCGTGATGCCCTCGATGGCCATGACCGAGCCGTTGGGGTTGACGTCGAGATCCATGCTCGGAGTGCCGGTGACGTCGACGTACTGCGTTGCGATCTGGCCGCCGGCCACGAGCTTGGCCAGCACCTCGTCGTTGGCGACGAAGCGGCCCTCGCCATGGCTGATGGCCACGGTGTGGATGTCGCCGGTCTGGCAGGCCGAGAGCCAGGGCGAGAGGTCGCTCGCCACGCGCGTGCGCACGAGACGGCTCTGATGGCGGCCAATGGTGTTGAACGTGAGCGTGGGGGCGTCTGCCGTGGCGGTGACGATGTCGCCGTAGGGCACGAGGCCGAGCTTCACGAGCGCCTGGAAGCCGTTGCAGATACCGAGCATGAGGCCGTCGCGCGACTGGAGCAGCTCGCGCACCGCCTCGGTGACCTCGGGAGCGCGGAAGAACGCCGTGATGAACTTGGCCGAGCCGTCGGGCTCGTCGCCGCCGGAGAAGCCGCCGGGGATCATGACGATCTGGCTCTCGCGGATGCGACGCGCGAGCTCGTGGGTGCTCTCGACGACCGCCTCGGGCGTGAGGTTGTTGATCACGAACACGTCGGCTGCGGCGCCGGCTGCCTCGAAGGCGCGCGCGGTGTCGTACTCGCAGTTGTTACCGGGGAACACCGGGATGATGACGCGCGGGCGCGCGAACTTCTCGCCGGCGTAGACAAAGGGCGCGACGCCCTTCTCGGACGCCTTCCAGGTGACGGGCTCCACCGCGGGGAGCTTGGCGGCCTCGTCGGCAGGTGTGCGATAGGGGAACACGCTCTCGATGGCGCCCTCCCAGGCCTCCTGCAGCTCGGCGAGGTCGATGCGCTCGCTGGCGGTCTCGAGGATGAAGGCCTCGACCGTGGTGCCGAGCGGCTCCACGACCACGTGCTCGCCCGCCTGGGCGAGAACCTCGTCGGCCTCGTCGGAAAGCTCCACGATAAAGCTGCCGTACATGGGCTCGAACAGGCTCTCGACGTCGACGTCGTCGGCGAGCTCGAGGCCGATGCGGTTGCCGACGCTCATCTTGAAGAGGGCCTCGGCGCTACCGCCGTAGCCCGGAGCGGACGCGGCGAGCGCGCAGTCGGCTGCGGTGAGCTTCTCGACCAGGTCGAAGACCTCGAGAAGCTCGGACGCGGGGGCGCGGTGGTCGTCCTCGTAGGTTGAGGGGGCAATGCGCACGACGCGGCTGCCCGCGGCCTTGAACTCAGGTGAGACCACGCGGTCGACGGAGCCGGTGGCAACGGCGAAGCTCACGAGCGTCGGCGGGACGTCGAGGCTCTCGAAGCTGCCGGACATGGAGTCCTTGCCGCCGATGGAGCCGATGCCCAGGTCGACCTGCGCCATGAGGGCGCCGAGGACCGAGGCGACGGGCTTGCCCCAGCGCTCGGGCTCAGTGCGCAGGCGCTCGAAGTACTCCTGGAACGTGAGGTAGGCGCGCTTGTGGTCAAAGCCGGTTGCCACGAGGCGCGCGACGCTCTCGACCACGGCGAGGTAGGCGCCGCCAAACTGGTCGGCGCTCATGAGGTAGGGGTTGAAGCCCCAGGCCATGCCCGAGACCGTGGTGGTCTCGCCGAGCACCGGGAACTTGGCGACCATGGCCTGCGCGGGCGTGAGCTGCGTGGTGCCGCCGAAGGGCATGAGCACGGTGCCGGCGCCGATGGTGGAGTCAAAGCGCTCGGAGAGGCCCTTGTTGGAGGCAACGTTGAGGTCAGTGAGAAGCGCGCGCATGCGCTCGGCGACCGTGGCGCCGCCCCATGCGGGCTGCCAGACCCGGCGCGCCTCGACGTGGGCCTTCTGGTGCTTGGGCGCGCCGTTGCTCGCGAGGAAGGCGCGGGTGAGGTCGACGATGGTGCTGCCGTTCCACCTCAGGCGCACGCGCGGCTCCTCGGTGACGGTTGCCACGACCGTGGCCTCGAGGTTCTCCTCGCGCGCGTAGCCCATGAACTCGCTCACATCTTCGGGCGCGAGCGCCACGGCCATGCGCTCCTGGCTCTCGGAGATGGCGAGCTCGGTGCCGTCGAGACCCTCGTACTTCTTGGGAACCTGGTTGAGGTCGATGTCGAGGCCGTCGGCCAGCTCGCCGATGGCAACGCTCACGCCGCCCGCGCCAAAGTCGTTGCAGCGCTTGATGAGGCGGCAGGCGTCCTTGCGGCGGAAGAGGCGCTGGAGCTTGCGCTCCATGGGGGCGTTGCCCTTCTGCACCTCGGCGCCGTCCTTCTCGATGGACTCGACGTTGTGGGCCTTGGAGGAACCGGTGGCGCCGCCGATGCCGTCGCGGCCGGTGCGCCCGCCGAGAAGCACGATCTTGTCGCCGGGGGCCGGGCACTCGCGGCGCACGTGGTCGGCGGGGGTGGCGCCCACGACGGCGCCGACCTCCATGCGCTTGGCCACGTAACCGGGGTGGTAGAGCTCGGAGACCTGCCCCGTGGCCAGGCCGATCTGGTTGCCGTAGGAGGAGTAGCCGGCGGCGGCCGTGGTCACGAGCTTGCGCTGCGGGAGCTTGCCGGCCATGGTCTCCGACACGGGCACCGTGGGGTCGGCCGCGCCCGTGACGCGCATGGCCTGGTAGACGTAGCTGCGACCGGAGAGCGGGTCGCGGATGGCGCCGCCGATGCAGGTGGCCGCGCCGCCGAAGGGCTCGATCTCGGTGGGGTGGTTGTGGGTCTCGTTCTTAAAGAGGAAGAGCCAGTCCTCGTCCTGCCCGTTGACGTCCACCTTGACCTTGACGGTGCAGGCGTTGATCTCCTCGGACTCGTCGAGGCCGGTGAGGATGCCCTTGTGCTTCAGGTACTTGGCGCCGATGGTGCCCATGTCCATGAGGCAGACGGGCTTCTCGTCGCGGCCGAGCTCGTGGCGCATGGCGAGGTAGGCGTCGAAGGCCCTCTGCACGGCCTCGTCGTCGATCGCCACGTCGTCGAGCACGGTGCCGAACGTGGTGTGGCGGCAGTGGTCCGACCAGTAGGTGTCGATGACCTTGATCTCGGTGATCGTGGGCGCGCGCTTCTCGCCGGCAAAGTACTCCTGGCAGAACGTGATGTCGGCGAGGTCCATGGCCAGGCCGCGCTCCTCGATGAAGGCGGCGAGCCCCTCCTGGTCGAGGTCGAGGAAGCCGTCGAGAACCTCGACCGGCTCGGGCTCGGGGGTCTCCTGCCTGAGGGTCGCGCGCGGCTCGAGCGACGCCTCGCGGGCCTCGACGGGGTTGATCACGTAGTGCTTGACGGCCTCGATGTCGGCCTCCGAGAGCGCGCCCTCGAGCGCGTAGACCTTGGCGGAGCGCACGGCGGGGCGCTCGCCCTGGCTGATGAGCTGGATGCACTCGCTCGCGGAGTCGGCGCGCTGGTCAAACTGACCAGGCAGAAACTCAACGGCGAACACGGTGGTGCCGGGGGCGTCGGGGCTCACGGGAAGCTCGTCGGTTGCGACGTCTACCTGGGGCTCCGAGAAGACCGTGGGCACGCAGGAGACGAACAGCTCCTCGGTGATGCCCTCGACGTCGTAGCGGTTGATGAGCCGGAGCGCCTCGAGGCCCTCGATGCCGAGGATCGTGCGCAGCTCGTGCGCGAGGGCGCGCGCCTCGACGTCGAAGCCGGGCCTCTTCTCAACGTAAATGCGAGAAACCATGGGTTTGCCCTTCCTGTTGTTCCCTTGCGGGGCGTTTGATGGGGCGTTCATGACGCGGTGCATGTCCTCACCATGATACGCCAAGCGCGCGTCGCCGAGGGCCGCCGGCGGCATCGTCGCGCGGGAAGGGCACAGGTTTTGCGGGCGGGCTCCCTAGGCGGGAAGGGTGATGGTGAACACGGTCGCCTCGGCGTCGGAGGAGCAGGAAATGGTGCCGCCGTGCGCGCCGACGATCTCCTTGGCAATGGCGAGGCCGAGCCCCGCCCCGCCGCGGTTGGTGGTGCGGGCGGCGTCGAGGCGGTAGAACTTCTCGAAGATCACGTCGAGCTTGGCGCGGGGGATCGGGTCGCCGTGGTTGGTGAAGCGGATCACGGTGGTGCCGTCGGCGTCCCGGCTCGCGCTCACGACGATCTCGGAGCCCTCGTAGCTGTAGGCGATGGCGTTTTTCATCACGTTGTTGAACACGCGCGCCATCTTGTCGCCGTCGACGAGCACCGTGAGCCCGAGCGGCACGTCGAGCCTCACACTCTTGCTCTGCTCCGAGAGCGTGGGGTAGAACTCGTCGGCGACCTGGGCGAGCATGAGGTTCAGGTCCACGTACCCGCGTGTGAGCACGATGTCGTGGAAGTCGAAGCGCGTGATGTCGAAGAACTCCTCGATGAGCGCGTCGAGGCGGTGGGCCTTGTCGAGCGCCACGCCCGTAAAGCGCACGCGCTGCTCTTGGGGCAGGTCGGGGGCGTCGTTTAAGAGCGACAGGTACCCGACCACGCTCGCGAGCGGGGTCTTGAGGTCGTGCGCGAGGTAGGTCACGAGGTCGTCTTTGCGGCGCGCCTCGTCGCGCAGCGCCTGCTCGCTCGTGCGCTCGCGGGCGCGCACGCGGTTGAGCGCCGCCTCGACCTCGAGAAAGTCGCTGTCGAGCCCGCTCCAGTCGTCGGGATGCTCGATCAGGCGGTCCACGAGGTGCCCGGCAATGGCGCGGTCGGCCTCGGCGCGGCCGTCGGCGCGCCCGCGCCGCCATGCCGCCTGCAGGCCGAAGTACAGGCCGCACGCTGCGAGCGCCGCCACGAAGCCGAGGAACAGAAAGACCCAGCGGAAGTCGAGAAACACGCCCGGCAGCGCGGCGCGCACGGCGCCGCCCGCGAGGATCATGAGGTACCAGGCCGCGCCGCCGATGACGATGGCGTGGCGAACCTCGACGAAGCGGTCGAGCAGCACGTACCCGCCCACGAGCGCGGCGACGAGCAGAAGGAGGTTGCCCGAGAGCAGCGTGAGCGCGAGCAGGCAGAGGATCACGAAGGCGGTGAGGCGGCTGTTGAACAGGCGCCGGAGCCACAGGGGCATCTCGGCACGCGCGGGCTCGCGGTCGGGCGAGGGCACGGCGGGCTGCGGGGAGCCAGCGCCCGGGGCGTCGGGAGAGGCGGCCCGG
>CASEEV010000044.1 GCA_949287065.1 uncultured Collinsella sp. | reverse complement strand
CTCTCGCGCGAGCTCGGCATGTACCGGCAGAACTACTGCGGCTGCCGGTTCTCCGCTGCCGAGGCCGCGCTCGAGCGCGCCGCCGCCCGCGACGCCCGCAAGGCGGCAAAGCTCGGCGCGCGGCGCGGGTAGCGGCCGCGCCATGGCGTTTCGGCTTGCCGCAGCCTCGGATCCGCCGCCGTGCTAAGCTTGCTTGTTGATTATTTGAGGAGGGCTTTGTATGCGCACCGATGACTTTGACTACGAACTCCCCGACGAGCTGATCGCCCAGGCTCCCGCCGAGCCGCGCGACTCGTGCCGGCTGCTCGTGCTGCATCGCGACGGCGGTGCGGGCGCCACCGGCTCTGCCGTGCCCATAGCCGACGGCGGCTCGGTGGAGCACCGCATCTTCCGCGACATCGTCGACTATCTGGAGCCCGGGGACCTGCTGGTTGCCAACGAGACCCGCGTTCTTCCCGCCCGCCTTATCGGCCACAAGGCCGGCACGGGCGGTGTGGGCGAGACGCTGCTGCTCACGCGCCGCGAGGACAAGGACCCGCTCGGCCATGTGTGGGAGTGCCTCGTGAACCCGGGCAAGCGCCTCAAGCCGGGCGCGGTGCTCGAGTACCGCGCGGGCGGGCTCCATGCGCCCATGACGGCGGAGGTCGTGCTCACGGGCGAGATCCTCGACTTCGTACCCGACAGCCGCGGCGGTCGCCTCGTGCGCTTTGAGCCGCAGGGCGCAAACGCGGCGGGCGAGCCGCGCACGCTTAACGAGGCCATCCACGAGGCCGGCCGCGTGCCGCTGCCGCCCTACATTACCGACTACGAGGGCGACCCCGAGAAGTACCAGACCGTGTACGCCGTGAGCGAGGAGCGCTCCGCCGCCGCGCCGACGGCGGGCCTGCACTTCACGCCCGAGCTTATCGAGCGCCTGAAGGAGAAGGGCGTGGGCTGGGAGACCGTCGAGCTCGAGGTGGGCATCGACACGTTCCGCCTGGTGGAGGAGGACGACCCGACCGAGCACGTGATGCACACCGAGCGCTACCACGTGCCGCAGCGCGTCGTGGACGCCGTGCATGCCACCAAGGCGGCAGGGCACCGCGTGATCGCAGTGGGCACCACGGCGGTCCGCTCGCTCGAGAGCGCCTGGGAGGCAGATGCCCCTGTGGCCGATCCGCCCGTGGTCGCGCGCCGCTTCGGGGAGGCGCCCGATGCGGCAGCGTGCGGCGGCTCGGGCGACATCGTCGCGCGCGCCGATGCCACGACGAACCTCTACCTCATGCCGGGCTCGACCTACCACGTGGTCGACGCGCTGATCACGAACTTCCACGTGCCGCGCTCGACGCTCATGATGCTCGTGTCCGCGCTTGCCACGCGCGAGCAGATCATCTCCGCCTACGAGGAGGCCGTGCGCGAGCGCTACCGCTTCTTCTCGTTCGGCGACGCCATGTTGATCGACTAGCGATCGCAGGATCGTTCAGCGCGCCTGAGCCGTTTGTCGCAGCAATGCTTGCGCCGCGCGGCTTCGGCGCGCTTTGTTTGAAAACTCTGTTTCAACTTGTGCGAACAAGCTTGTCTTCTGCGGCGGCTCGACGATAATTACCGGGTAGTTCAATGCTCGTTCGCAACGACCCAAGGGAGCAACCATGAGAATCGAGCACGTCGCGCTGTATGTAAACGACCTCGAGGCCGCCCGCGCCTTCTTCGAGACGTACTTCTCGGCCAAGGTCGACGACAATCCGTACCACAACCCCAAGACCGGTCTGCGCACGTACTTCTTCACGTTTCCCGAGGGCGGCGCACGGCTCGAGATCATGACGCGCCCCGGTCTCGAGGATATCGAGAAGAGCACCATGCGCACCGGCTACACCCACTTGGCCTTCACGCTGGGGAGCAAGGAGGCGGTCGACGAGCTCACTGTGCGCCTTGCCGAGGACGGCTACGAGGTGCTGAGCGGCCCGCGCACCACCGGCGACGGCTATTACGAGAGCTCGGTGCTGGGCTTCGAGGGCGTCAATCTCGAGATCACTGCCTAGCGGGCACTGGCTGGTTTTTTGGAACGTTCATAGCGAGAGGGTCGCATGTCCACGCTTCTGCTCGTTGTTATCTATATCGCCTTCGTGGGCCTCGGCATCCCCGACTCGCTGTTCGGGGCCGCATGGCCCGCGATCTACCACGACTTTGCGCTGCCCGTGTCGTGGGGAAGCTTCGTGACCATGATCGTGTCGTGCGGCACCGTTTTATCGAGCCTCATCTCGGCTCGGGTGATCAACCGCTTTGGCACGGGTCGCGTGACGGCGGTCAGCACGGCGCTCACGGCGGTCTCGCTTCTGGGGTTCGCCCTTGCCGGCAACCTGTTCTGGCTTTGTTTGTTTGCGGTGCCGCTCGGCTTGGGCGCAGGCTGCATCGACACAGCGCTCAACAACTACGTGGCGCTCCACTACAAGGCAACGCACATGAACTTTTTGCACTGCGCCTACGGCGTCGGCATCACACTGAGCCCGTATCTCATGTCGCTCGCGCTTGCGCGGGGCACGTGGCGCGCGGGCTACGGCGCCGCGTTTGCCGTGCAGGTGGGCATCGCGCTGCTCACGGTGGTCATCCTGCCGCTGTGGGGCAAGGTCGGTCGTTTGCGCGCGGCGGGCGAGGAGGGGGAGGGCCAAGGGGCTCCCAAGACGGTGAGCCCCCTCTCGCTCGTCAAGCGCCATGACGTGCGGCTCGCATGCCTGGTGTTTCTCGCGTCGGTTGCCATCGAGGGCATCTGCAACTCGTGGGGGAGCTCGTATCTGGTCAACGACCGCGGCATGACGCCGGGCGACGCGGCGGGCATGCTCACGATCTACTACGTGGGTATGACGCTCGGACGGTTCTTCTCGGGCGTCTTTGCCAACCGCTTCTCCAGCAAGCAGCTGATCGGGTTCGGTCAGGTCATCACGTTTGCGGCCGTGCTCGTGCTGCTGCTCCCGCTGCCTGCGCCTTCTGCTCCCGTCGGGCTTTTTCTCGTGGGTTTTGGCAACAGCCCGCTGTATCCCAACATGCTTCACCTGACGCCGCGGCTCTTTGGCGCCGATCTCTCGCAGTCGGTCATCGGCGTGCAGATGGCCGCCTCGTACGTGGGCGCCCTCACGTTGCCGCCGCTGTTCGGCCTAGCTGCGCAGCATGCGGGCTTCTGGCTCTTCCCCGTGTGCCTGCTCGGGCTTTGCGCTGTTATTCTTACGTGCTTTGGCGCCCTGATGCGTATATCCGCCGCCCGCAAGCGCGCCTAGGCGCAAGCGGGAGGCGGCCCTGGTCTTTGCCATTTTTACTGCGGAGCTGCCAGCTCGGCGTCGCCGACGACGATCGACGCGATCTCGTCTGCGCTCACGACGCGGTCAAAGACGAGGGTGCGCGCGCAGGCTTGCGACCGGGCTTCTTCGGTGGCGTGCTGCGGGGATCCGACGTCGGTCGCAAAGAACTCCGTGCCGTCATCGAGAACGACCCTGACCGGTGTCCATGCCATGGCGTCCCACGCGCCGTCGGGATCCTCGCTCCAGGTCTCGTCAGAGGCTTCGAGGACAATGCGCGCGCCGACGGGCGAGACGGAGGCGCTCGTTATGGTGCCCGACCCTTCGCGCAGCGCAACGCTCACGCCGCCTTCGAGCTCGATCGAGCTGTTGCGGTACGTTCCGTCTATCGACAACGTCCACGGGCCCTCTGCCACCATATGCTCGCTGCGTGTCTCGGAGTCAGGCTCCACGAGGCCGCTGAACGTCACCTCAAACGAAACCTGCACGATGCCCTCGTCTGTTTCGCGTGCGTCAAGGGCGTAGATCTCGATCAGCTGCACCGCGCAGTCTTCCGGGTCGCTGTCGATCCATCTGGAGTGGGTGCCGGTCACCTTACCGGAGCCATTCGCGGAGAACGACTCCTGCAGGAGCCCCAGTGCCGGCGTTCCGTCGTCGTACGAGGCAAACGACGCGCCGTCGTCGCGCGCGAAGGTGTAGACAACCGCGCAGAGGTTCTCGTCTCCTGCGATGACGTCGGCAGACACGGTGATGCCGTCGCCGGATGCGCTCTCCTTAAGCGATGCCCCGAGCTTTTCGAGGTCGGTCTTGCCAGCCGTCTGGGTAACTCCTCGTCGGCCAAACGCCGTGCGCAGCGCATCGACAACGCGGTCCGCAGTGCCCGTGGCGTAGGCTATGCCAACCGCTGCCAAGAGGAGAAGCGCGGCCGCGGCGGCTGTTCTCAGCGCGGTTCTTGCGCGATTGCGTCTTGTTTTGAGCAGATCGTTGCGCGTCGACATAGGTCCTCCCTCCCGCTGGGGCTTTCGTTCTTGCACGGCGTTGCTGTCGTGTTTGTCGCGCGGAGCGTTTGCAGCCGTGGCGCATGCGTTCAGCGCGATCTGGGAGACGAGGCGCTCCTTCTGCTCTTCAGAGAACGCGACGTTTTCCAGAACGTCGCGGTACGCGCGCTCAAAGTCGTGGCCAACAAAGCGGTTCACGGTCGTCCTCCTGATGTTTTGCGCTGCCTTTGAGAAGGCGCGTCGGGGGTGCGGAGCATGCTGCGAAGCTTTGCCCGTGCGCGCGAAAGCCGCGCGTCCACGGTGTTTTGCTTGCATCCGAGAATCTTGGCGATCTGTGCGCTCGAGTAGCCTTCGAAGTACTTGAGAAAGACGGCCTCGCGGTAGGAGGCGGGGAGCGCCATGACCGCGTCGAGAACCTCGTCGTGCGGAGGTTCGGGAGCGTGCGCTCGAAGGGACGACTCGCCGAGTTCCTCGAGGGGAAGGGTCTTGCGCTGCGCCTGCCTGAGCATGTCTTTGCAGGCGTTCTTGGTGGCGCGGATGACCCACGCCCGCTCATGCGCGGGAGAGGAGAAGCGCCCCTCGCGGTTCATGAGCTTGATGATGATGTCTTGGCAGACGTCCTCCGCGTCGTAGGTGGATTTGAGGTAGGTGTAGGAGAGCCTGAGGATCAGGTTCGCGTAGCGATCGACCAGCGCGCGTGCCCGCTGCTCAGCCGCTGGCCCTGTTGGAGCACGACCTGCTGCCATAGCGCGCCTCCAGTCTCTCTCGGTGGTCGTTCTACCTACCATACGAACAAGAAGGCAAGAATCTGACAGAGAATTGCGAACGCAAAAAGCGAGCGTACGCATTTTGCGAATTGAGATCTGCGATAAAACGCTTTATCGCGAATCCAATCTCGCATTCTGCGTGCGCTCGCATTTTGCGTAGGCTATGGCGCGCCTTGCGTGCGGGCCGCGCCTTGGCGACGCGGCCGGGCTGCTACAGCGTGTCGAGGTCGTAGGGCGTGGTCTGGTAGACGTAGTAGTTGAGCCAGTTGGTGTAGAGAAGCTGGCCCTCGGCGCGCCACGAGACGACCGGATCGCGCGACGGGTCGTCGTCGGGGTAGTAGTTCAGCGGCACGTGGATGGGCAGCCCGCGCGAGACGTCGCGGTCGTACTCGCGCTTCAGCGTGTCGGCGTCGTACTCGGGGTGGCCGAAGACGAAGAAGTGCTTGCTGTTGGTGCTCTTGGCAATGGTCACGCCGCACTCGTCCGAGAAGGCGATAACCTCGAGGTTCTGGTTGGCAACGATGTCCTCGAAGCGCATCTCGGTGTGGCGCGAGTGGGGCATCATGCTCATGTCGTTGAATCCGCGGACGAGCGGCGAGCTCGGTTTGAGCAGGCGGCTCGGGAAAACGCCGAAGCACTTCTCGGGCAGGGGGTACTTGGGGACGCCGTAGTGGTGGTAGAGCGCCGCCTGGGCGCCCCAGCAGACGTGCAGCACGCTGTGCACGTGCTCGAGCGACCAGTCCATGAGCTCAACGAGTTCCGGCCAGTAGTCGACTTCCTCGAACTCGAGCTGCTCGACGGGAGCTCCCGTGATGATCATGCCGTCGAAGCGCTCGTCGCGGACCTCGTCGAACGTGCGGTAAAACGTCTCGAGATGCGCGGGCGAGGCGTTCTTGGCCTGGTGGCTCGCCATGCGGAGAAGCTCGATCTCGACCTGGAGCGGCGTGTTGGAGAGCTTGCGCATAATCTGCGTTTCGGTCACCACGGTCGTGGGCATGAGGTTCACGAGCAGCACGCGCAAGGGGCGGATGTCCTGGTGAATGGCGCGGTGCTCGGTCATCACGAAGATGTTCTCGCCCTCGAGGACAGAGGTGGCGGGCAGGGCGTCGGGGATGCGGATCGGCATGGGGGATCCTTCGGGTCGTAAGCGTGCGAGGATGCTGGCAACCATTGTAGGGCAATGCGGGAGGCATATGCCGCGGCGCGCGCCGGACACGCGCGCCCGTCGGTGCGTAGGGGAAGCGCGCGCCGCAGCGCCGCGCCAGGGCGCACGGTCGCGCTTTGCTGCGCGTTGGTTAAATCCGGCGGCGCGGCTGCGCGTCTGCGCCTAACCCCTATAATGCGACATGTTGCATGTGTCCCCCGTGATCCGAATTCAGACGCAAAGGAGAAAAAACATGGCAGAGCGCATCGGAACCACCTGCGTGCAGGGCGGCTACCGCCCCGGCGACGGCGAGCCGCGCCAGGTGCCGATCTACCAGTCCACCACGTGGAAGTACGACACCTCCGAGCATATGGGTCGCCTGTTTGACCTCGAGGAGGCGGGCTACTTCTACACGCGCCTCCAGAATCCCACCAACGACGCCGTGGCAGCCAAGATCGCCGAGCTCGAGGGCGGCACCGCAGGCATGCTCACGAGCTCCGGGCAGGCGGCGAACTTCTTCGCGCTGTTCAACATCGTAGGCGCCGGCGACCACGTGGTGGCCAGCTCCGCCATCTACGGCGGCACCTACAACCTCATCGCGCACACCATGCGCCGCATGGGCGTCGAGAGCACCTTCGTGGCGCCCGACTGCACGCCCGAGGAGCTGGAGGCAGCCTTTAAGCCCAACACCAAGGCCGTGTTCGGCGAGACGGTCGCCAACCCCTCGCTCGACGTGCTGGACATCGAGCGCTTTGCCGCCGCCGCCCACGCGCACGGCGTGCCGCTGATCGTTGACAACACCTTCCCCACGCCGGTGCTCTGCCACCCCATCGAATGGGGCGCCGACATCGTGACGCACTCCACCACCAAGTACATGGACGGCCACGGCGCGGGTGTGGGCGGCGCCATCGTGGACTCCGGCAACTTCAACTGGGACGAGCACGCCGACAAGTTCCCCGGCCTCACCACTCCGGACGAGACCTACCACGGCGTGGTGTACACCGAGAAGTTCGGCCAGGCGGGCGCCTTTATCACCAAGGCCACGGCGCAGCTCATGCGCGACCTTGGCTCCATCCAGAGCCCGCAGAACGCGTTCCTGCTGAACTTGGGCCTGGAGAGCCTGCACGTGCGCATGCCCCAGCATGTGAAGAACGGCCAGGCCATGGCCGAGTTCTTGCAGAGCCACCCCAAGGTGCGCTTTGTTAAGTACCCCGGCCTTGCCGGCGACGCGTGGCACGGCCTTGCCGAGAAGTACCTGCCCCAGGGATGCTGCGGCGTGGTGAGCTTCGGCTTCACTGGCGGCCGTGCGGCGGCGGAGACCTTCATGAAGAACCTGCACGTGGCGCAGATCGCCACGCACGTTGCCGACGCGCGCACCTGCGTGCTGCACCCGGCGAACGCCACGCATCGCCAGATGAACGACGAGGAGCTCGCCGCCGCCGGCATCGCGCCCGACATGGTGCGCCTGTCCTGCGGCATCGAGGACACCGACGATCTTATCGCCGACGTGGCTCAGGCGCTCGACGCCATCGCGTAGCGCTTCTCGCCGCACGGGGCTCGGGGTCTGACCGAGCCCCAACCACAAGATTACGCACAAAACAGTAGGAAGGGACCCAAACCGGGTCCCTTCCTCCGTTTAATTGCGTAATCTTGTGGGCGAGAAGGACTAGCTTTGCGGCTGCCTCACGCTTTCGCCCTTGATAAGGGAGTAGCCGATCAGCTGGGTCTTGCTCACCGGCTCGCCGGCGCGCATCCTGAGCACGGTCTCGGCGCATACGCAGGCGGCCGTTTCGACGTCAAAGCGCACGGTCGCGAGGGGAGGGGTCACGACCTCGGAGGTGTCGTAGCCGCCGAAGCCAGCTACCGACAGATCGTCGGGGATGTTGACACCGAGCTCGCGCGCCGCCTTGTAAACGCCGTAGGCGATGCGGTCGGTGGCGCATACGAGCGCGTCTGGTCGGTCGGGGCTCTGGAGCAGCTTCTTCGCCACCGCGTAGGCGAGGGGGCGTACGCGCGCATGCGTGCGCTGCCGGAGGATCCCGACCGTCCCGTTTACCATCTGTCGCCGCTCGCCGGAACGCTCGCCGATCCCAACGGCCTTGTTCAGATAGGCGATACCTACCACATCATGCATCTGAACAACCCGCTCGCCTGCGAAACCGCCGAGCGCACCGCTTGCGTGTGGGCGCATTGGACGACCAGGGACTTCGTTGCCTATAGGCGCGAGCCCGTTGCGCTGTACCCCGACGCGCCTTTCGACCGCGACGGCGTGTACAGCGGCTCCGCCCTCGCGCGCGGGCGCAAGCTGTACCTGTTCTACACGGGCAACGTGCGCCACCACGGCGATTTTGACTACGTGCACGCCGGTCGCGAGCAAAACGTCGTTCGTGCCGCGAGCAGCGACGGCGTGCAGTTTGCCGAGAAGCGGCTTCTCATGACCAACGACGACTTCCCGGCAAACATGACCCAGCACGTGCGCGACCCGCAGATGATCGACCGCGGTAGCGACGCTCTCATGCTCTTGGGCGCGCGCACCGATGCCGACACGGGGTGCGTGCTCGTGTACCGCACCGAGGACCTCGAGCACTTCTCGCTTGTAAACACCGTGTCCACGCCCGAGAAGTTCGGCTACATGTGGGAGTGCCCCGACCTCGCGGAGCTTGGCGGGAGGAGCTTTCTGCTCTGCTGCCCGCAGGGAATCGCCCATGAGGAGCGCCGCTACCAAAACGAGCATCAGTGCGGTTACTTCGCGCTGGAGGGCGACCTTGCCTCCGACGCCCGAGTCGGTGCGTTCGAGCAGTGGGACTATGGCTTCGATTTCTACGCGGCGCGCACGCTTAAGAGCAGCGACGGCCGCGTGCTTCTCGTGGGTTGGCTCGGCATGGCGGAGGCCTCGTACGGCTCGACGCCTAGCGCGCGCAACGGCTGGGATCAGGTGCTCGCGATGCCGCGCGAGCTCGAGCTCGTCGGCAGCAGGATATACCAGCGGCCGCTCGCAGAGCTTGCCGGGCTGCGCGGCCGCGAGGTTGCCATCGACGGCGCGCAGGGGTTCCGGGCACAGGCGCGCAGGTTCCGTATGGAGCTTCTGCCTCGGGCGGGCTCGCCGGTGCGCGTGTGCCTGCGCGAAGACGCCGAGCTCGCATACGACTCCGAGAAGCGCGAGCTCTCGCTTGTCATGGGCGAGGTCTGCGGCGCCGGGCGCGACGTGCGCCGCTTGCATCTGGACGAGCTCGCGAAGCTCGAGATCTACGTCGATGGGTCGGTGCTCGAGGTCTTTGCCAACGACGGGTACGCTACGATGACGAGCCGCCTGTTCGGCTGCTCCGAGCGGACCGCGGTCGACGCGTTCGACGGAACGGGCTCGTTTTGCCAGATGGGGTCGTTCGTCATCTCCGAGGCGTAAGCGTGCGTTGTCCGAGGTCGTAGGGTTCGTGTGGATCTCCTCAGGCCGCGGGCGCCTTTCGCTTCGGCGGGGTACAAAAGAACAAACGCGTTCATGCAGATGCGAGTGCAACACGTGCGGGCGGCGCGATGCGTCGCCCGCCTTTTTATGTGCGCCCATCGTAGACGACCCCCGCCGAGGAGCTGCCTATGCACGGAGACACCGTCCTTCTGCTCACCTTCGTTCTCGCGCTTTGCGCCGCCTTTGCGGGCGGCCTCGTTGCGCGCGCCGTAAAGCTTCCGCCCATCGTGGGCTACCTCTTCGGCGGCTTGGTGGTGAGCCCCTTCACCCCGGGCTTCACCGGTGACTCCCACGCCATGAGCCAGCTCGCCGAGGTCGGCGTCATGTTCATGATGTTCGGCACGGGCCTGCACTTCTCGCTCAAAGACCTCGCCGAGGTGAAGGGCGTCGCGGTGCCCGGTGCCCTCCTTCAGATCGGCTTGGGCACGCTTGCGGGCTACGGGCTGGCGCGCGTCTTTGGCTGGGGCGCCGAGGCGGGCGTCATGCTCGGGCTCTCGGTGTCCATCGCCTCGACCGTGGTGCTTATTCGAAACCTCACCGACGCCGGGCTCTACCAGAGCCCGGGCGGTCGCGTTGCCACGGGCTGGCTCATCGTCGAGGACCTCGCCACCATCGTCATTCTCGTGGTGCTTCCGCTCGTGTTCGGTCCGGGCGACACGAGCGGGGCGGCGCTCGCGCTGAGCCTCGGCGAGGCCCTGCTCAAAACGGTGGGCTTCGTGGCGCTCATGCTCGTGGTCGGGTCGCGCACGCTGCCGTGGCTGCTCAAGCGCATCGCGCTGTTCTGCCCGCGCGAGCTCTTCCAGCTCGCCGTCGTGGTCATTGCGCTCGGCACCGCCATGGCCGCGTCCGTCTTCTTTGGGGTGTCGGTCGCGCTCGGGGCGTTTCTCGCGGGCGTGGTCGTGAGCGGGTCCAAGCTCTCGCATCGCGTGGCTGCCGAGGCCATTCCCTTCCAGGACCTGTTCTCCATCGTCTTCTTCGCCTCGGTGGGCATGATGGTCAACCCCGCAACCCTTGCGGTGCATATCCCCGAGCTTCTCGGCCTGGTGGCGCTCATCATGGGCGGCAAGTGGCTGATCAACATGGCGCTCGGCATCGCGCTCTCGGCCGGCCTCAAGACCACGCTCACGGTCGCCGCCGGCCTCTCGCAGATCGGCGAGTTCTCGTTCATCATCGGCCAGACGGGCATGTCGCTCGGCGTGCTCTCGCAGGAGCAGTACACGGTCATCCTCGGCGCGGCCGTGGTCTCGATCGCGCTGAACTCCTTCGTCTTCAAAACGGTCGGTCCGCTCGAGCGTGCCATGCGCGCCCATGACGGTCTGCTCCGCCTGTACGAGCGCCACGTGCGCACCATCGAGCCGCCTGCCGACGAGGAGCTTGCCGACCATGTGGTCGTGGTTGGCTACGGGCACGCGGGTCGCTCCGTTACCGAGACCCTGCAGCGCCTCGGCGTTTTGTGCCTCGTGGTGGAGCGCGACCTTGCCGTTGCCGAGGAGGCCGAGGAGGAGGGCCTTGCCGTGCTCGTGGGCGACGCCGCGAACTCCGAGATCCTCGCGCATGCGCATCTCGAGCGGGCGCGCGTGCTCGTCGTTGCCATTCGCCAAGACGGCTCTGCCGAGAAGATCGCCCGTGACGCGCGCGGCGCGGCCCCCGGCCTGCGCATCGTGGCGCGCGCCGACAACGACGACGCGGTGGCCGCGCTCGTTGCCGCCGGCGTGGACGAGGTCGTGCGCCCCGAGCTCGAGGGCGGCATCGAGCTCATGAGCCATACGATGCTCGACCTCGGTTACCGTCCTCGTCAGATCCACGAGTACGCTGCCGAGCTGCGCGCGAGCGGCTACGCGGCGCTCGAGGACAGCGCCCGCGCTCAGCGCCGCGTGGCTCTCGACCGCATGACGGCGTCTCTGCGGGAGCTCGACCTGCACTGGGCATCGGTGGAGGAGGGGTGCGCCGCCGGACGCACCCTCGGCGAGCTCGATCTGCGCGCGCGTACGGGTGCGAGCGCGGTGGCGCTGAGGCGCGGGGAGAGCCTGCAGCTCTTCCTGGGTCCCAAGACCGTGCTGCGCCCGGGCGACACCGTTGGTCTTATCGGTACCGACGAGCAGCTCAAAGCGGCAGAAGAGGTCTTTGCGCAGCCGTGCTCTGCCGTTTGACCTCACGGCGCTCGCAGGCACGCTTTCCGAGCGCTGCGTTAACATTTGCGCACGGGCGCGCTTCTCGGCGCGCCCTTGTTTTGCAAGACGGCATAATCGGGTGCCATCTACGCTGCGGGTTGAGCTGTCCCGTTTTTCGATAGTGCTTTGGAGGAACCTATGTCCATGAAGTTCAAGCGCCTGCTGCCCATTCCCAAGGACATTCGCGAGGAGATGCCCCTTTCAAAGGAAGCTGCTGCCCGCAAGGCCGACTTTGACGCGCAGGTTGCCGCGATCCTCAAGGGCGAGGACCCGCGCCTGCTGCTCATCATCGGTCCGTGCTCGGCCGATCGCGAGGACTCCGTGCTCGACTACGCGCTGCGCCTCGCCAAGCTCCAAGAGCGCGTTGCCGGCAAGCTTCTCATCATCCCGCGCGTCTACACCAACAAGCCGCGCACCAAGGGCACCGGTTACAAGGGCCTTCTGCACAACCCTGACCCCGAGGGCGCGCCCGACCTTCTCGAGGGCATCAAGGCCATCCGCCGCATGCATCTGCGCGTGGTTGAGGAGACCGGCATGTTCACGGCCGACGAGATGCTCTATCCCACCAACTACCAGTACCTCATCGACGTGCTCGCCTACATTGCCGTGGGCGCGCGCTCGGTCGAGAACCAGGAGCACCGCCTGGTCGCCTCGGGCGTGACCATGCCGGTGGGCATGAAGAACCCCACGGGCGGCTCGACCGACGTTATGCTCAACTCCATCTACGCGGCGCAGCAGCCGCAGACCTTCCTCTTCCGTAACTGGGAGGTCGAGACCACGGGCAACCCGCTGGCTCACGCCGTGCTGCGCGGCTACATCGGTGAGGACGGGCTCAACTACCCCAACTACCACTACGAGTACCTCGAGCGCCTTACCGCCAAGTACACCGAGGCCGACTTTGCCCATCCTGCGGCCATCATCGACTGCAACCACGACAATTCCGGCAAGCGCCCACTCGAGCAGGTGCGCATCTGCAAGGAGGTTCTCGACTCGATGCGCCGCTCCGACGCGATCCGCAAGCTCGTGCGCGGTTTCATGGTCGAGAGCTACATCGAGGACGGAGCCCAGCCGATCGACGGCGGCGTGTACGGCAAGTCCATCACCGACCCGTGCCTGGGTTGGGAGGAGACCGCGCGCCTCGCCCTCGACCTCGCAGAGCGCGCGTAGCGGTTCTTTCGGGAGAGTTCCCTGTGAGCGGGGCGGCGCGGCTGCCCCGCTGTTTTGTTTGCTGTTCTGCGGACCATCTTGGCAAAAAACTTGTCCGCAAAGGGTTTACGCAGCGCATATGGGGGAATAACTCCTAGTGAAAGCAGGAGTCGCAACGTTAACGCGACCGGCAGAAGGAGGCGAGTCCCATGGGCACAGAGGAGATAGCAACAAGTGCCTTCGGGTGCTCGTCTTTTTGGTTCTGAGGTTCGGCGAAGTTCCGAAACGCGCTCGGTGAAGACGCCTCTATCCTTCCGATCCCGTACGGAGAGGGAACCTGGGAAGATCCGAGAAGACAGCCCAAGGCGGATATAGCGCAGGGGCGCGCCGGAAACAGGCGCAGAGAGATTCGAGCAGTATCCCTTCGGAACACAGAGAGGCTGAGTCCACCGTAATAGATAAGAGCCGGGCGGCGCCGCAAGATTCGGCGCCGCCCATTTTTTGTGCCTGCCGGACGGTGATGCCCCAAGCGACGTATCGGCAGCCCGTCCTGGCGTGTATGCCGTGGTTGGCGTGCCGCCGTCCACCACAAGATTACGCAGCCAGCCGTGTTTGCCGGGCATTTTTGAGCTGCTGATCTGGCTCGGTGCGTAATCTTGTGGGGGTCGCGCCGCTCCGGGCAGGGCTTAGGCAACGAGGTGCTCCCATTCGGGGTGGGTGCTGAACCAGCGGACGGCGTAGGAGCAGGTGGGGCGGGCCTTACGGCCGGTGCCTTCGATTGCCTCCGCTGCGCGCTTAAGCAGCTGTCCGGCAATGCCCTGGCCGCGAAGCGCGTTGTCGACATAGGTGTGGTTGATGTCTACGGTGTTGTTGCCCATGTCGGGAAAGGTGACCTCGGCCGCCACGTTGCCGTTGCCGTCTTCGTAGCGCATGGCGTTCTCATACGTGACGAAGCGATATGCTGCTGGGGTTGAGTCGGTCGGGTTCATTGCGCTCCTTCGTATCATGCGGCAGCATGCCGCGCATGGTATGTGCTGCAAGTATCCCCGCATATGCGCGCTTCATTCCGAAACTGGTGCGCAGAATAACGAACATGCGTTCTATCTATGTGGTACAATACGGTCAGGTAAGCAAGGCGAGCGGTAGGGAGGCGCGCATGGCCGAGCGCGAGGGGTTCTTTTCTCGCGTGTACGAGGTCGTCCGGCAGATTCCACCGGGTTTTGTCGCCACGTACGGCCAAGTTGCGCGCTTGGCCGGTGCGCCGCGCAACGCTCGGTTCGTGGGGTTCGCTCTGCACGCAAATCCCGAGCCCGGCGTGATTCCGTGCCATCGAGTGGTGTTTGCCGACGGCCGCGTGTCCGAGGGGTTCGCGTTCGGGGGCCCCGAGGTCCAGCGGCATCTGCTCGAAGACGAGGGCGTTCGGTTCTTGTCCGACGGCAGGGTGGACCTAGGGGTCTGCCAGTGGCCTGCAGGGCTGTAGCGCTCGGGGTCCGGGTCGGCCGCGCTTGCGCTCATCGCAAGCGCAGACGCACGAAGAGGAGAAGTTCAGCGCGGCGCGGAGGCGCGCCGACGGGAAGGGGCGATATGGACGGGAAGCCGCAGGCGCAGCATCAGCAGCCCTCGTGTATCGAAGTGCGCGGGGCGCGCGTCCATAACCTAAAGAACCTCGACGTTAAGATCCCGTTGGGCGAGCTCGTGGGCATCGCCGGCGTGTCGGGGTCGGGCAAGAGCTCCTTGGCGCTCGGCACGCTCTACGCCGAGGGGAGTCGCAGGTACCTCGACGCGCTCTCTACGTATACCCGGCGCCGGATCGGGCAGGTCGGGCGCGCCACGGTCGACGAGGTGCTCCATGTTCCCGCTGCGTTGGCGCTGCGCCAGCGCCCGGGCATCCCGGGCGTGCACTCCACCTTCGGCACCTCCACCGAGCTTCTCAACTACCTGAGGCTCATGTTCTCGCGCTTGGGAAGCCACCAGTGCCCCAACTGCGGCGCCCACGTGCCACCGAGCATGGACGTGGCGCTCATGCTGCCCACGCGCTGCCCCTCGTGCGGCCAGGAGTTCTACGGTCCCGGGGCGGAGGACCTGGCGTTTAACAGCGCGGGCGCGTGCCCTACCTGCGGGGGCACGGGGATCGTGCGCACCGTCGACGAGAGCACGCTCGTTCCCGACGAGTCGCTCTCCATCGAGGAGGGCGCGGTCGCCTCGTGGCAGCAGCTCATGTGGAAGCTCATGCGCGACATTGCGCGCGAGATGGGCGTTCGCACCGACGTTCCGTTTTGCGAGCTCACTCCGGAGGAGCGCGAGATCGTGTTTCACGGGCCCGCCGAGAAGCACCACATGTTCTACCAGAGCTCCAAGACCGGCGACGTGGGCGAGATGGACTTCACCTACTTCAACGCCGTCTATACCGTCGAGAACGCGCTTTCCAAGGTCAAAGACGAGAAGGGCCTGGCGCGCTTGGCCAAGTTCCTCAAGGAGGACGAGTGCCCCGACTGCCACGGCACGCGCCTCTCGGCCAAGGCCCTCGGCCCCGTTATCGACGGCATGAACATCGGCGAGGCGGCGCGCATGACGCTCGACGAGATCTCTTCCTGGGTGCCGCGCGTTCCCGATCTCATGCCCGACGAGATGCGCCCCATGGCGCACGCCATCTGCGACGAGATGCGCGAGCCCATCGAGCGCCTTCAGCAGCTCGGGCTCGGGTATCTCACCTTGGACCGCGCGAGCTCGACGCTCTCAACCGGTGAGCGCCAGCGCGTGCAGCTCGCCCGCGCCGTGCGC
This sequence comes from uncultured Collinsella sp., assembly GCA_949287065.1. Classification (GTDB taxonomy): domain Bacteria; phylum Actinomycetota; class Coriobacteriia; order Coriobacteriales; family Coriobacteriaceae; genus CALUOB01. The sequence goes on along the minus strand of CASEEV010000044.1, from coordinate 7,863 downwards.
AACCGTACCTGCGGCGTGCTCTACGTGCTCGACGAGCCCTCTATCGGGCTGCACCCCTCCAACGTCGAGGGGCTTCTGGGCGTGGTCGACGACCTTCTCGAAGACGGCAACTCGGTGGTGCTGGTTGACCACGACGTTCGCGTGCTGCGTCATGCCGACCACCTCATCGAAATCGGTCCCGGCTCGGGCGCTGACGGCGGGCGCATAATCGCTCAAGGCACGGTCTCCGAGGTCGAGCAAAGCCCCGAGACGCGCATCGGCCCCTTCCTCTCCGGCGCGCGCCGCATTCGCGTGCGCAGCCGGGCGCCCCGGGACCGCATGTTCGAGCAGGGCGCCGTTCGGCTCGAGACGGGCGCCATCCATACCGTCAGGCCGCTCGAGGTCGAGATCCCCCGCGGGCGCCTCACGGCGGTAACGGGCGTGTCGGGCTCGGGCAAGACGACCTTGGTGCTCGAGAGCCTCATCCCGGCCCTCAAGACGGCAGCCGAGGACGAGAAGCTTCCCACGCACGTGCGCGCGGTCGAGGCGGGCGGCATCCGTCGCGCCAACCTCATCGATGCGACGCCCATCGGCGCAAACGTCAGGTCCACGGTGGCAACGTACTCGGGCGTTCTCGACGATCTGAGGCGCGCGTACGCAAAGCTTCCCGAGGCGCGCGAGCGCGGGCTCAAGGCGGGGGCCTTCTCGTACAACACGGGTTCGCTGCGGTGCCCCACGTGCGACGGCACGGGGCAGATCTCGCTCGACGTCCAGTTTTTGCCCGATGTCGACATTCCCTGCCCTGACTGCGGGGGCGGGCGCTACAGCCGGGCGGCGTACGGCGTCAAGCTCGCCGGCGACATCAGCCTGCCCGAGCTCATGACCTACACGGTCGATCAGGCGCGCGAGCTTCTCGCCGAGTCCAAGTTGCGCAGCGTCCTTGCCAAGCTCGGTGTGCTTCACGATCTGGGGCTCGGGTACCTTACACTCGGCGAGGCAACGCCCGCGCTCTCCGGCGGCGAGGCGCAGCGCCTCAAGCTCGCGAGCGAGTTGACGCGCAGCCAAAAGGATGCGCTCTTCGTATTCGACGAACCGACGATCGGCCTGCATCCTCTCGACGTCGAGGTGCTTCTTGGCGTGCTCCAGCGTCTGATAGGAAACGGCGCTACGGTCGTGGTGATCGAGCACGATCTCGACATGATCGCAAATGCCGACTACGTCATAGACATGGGGCCCGGCGGCGGAGACGACGGCGGCTGCGTGGTGTGCGCCGGCACGCCTGAGGAAGTTGCCGCCTGCAATGCGAGCGTGACCGGCAGGTACCTCGCGGAGGAGCTCGACGGCTAGGGTGCGCTATCTGGCTGCCTTGCGGAGCATCTGGCGGATAAACGCCGCTTTGCTCGCGATGTACTTGTCGAGGTCGCGGCCGTGCTGGCGTGCCATCATGCGTTTGAAGTTTACGTAGGCGCGGGCACCCGCTTTGTCACGGCTGAGATAGTCGCGCAGCGCGAGGCATTCCTCTGCGGCTTTGCCCATGCGCGCGGGAACCACCATGATCTGGGCAACGACCGTATCGGGACTAGCGGCGTCATGCTTGCGCAGCAGCTCCCCGCCAATGGGGGAAGGCGCGCCGGCTCGTTGGTATCCGGCCTCGGCAAGAGCCTCGGCACGGGCGTCCAGCGCGCTGAGATCGGTTACCGTGCAGACAATGTCGATCACGGGCACGGCGGGCATACCTTCTACTGCCGTGCTGCCCACATGGCTCACCGACATGAGGTCGTTCCCGAGCGCCTCTGCGATCAGCGCCTCCTCGGCGCGGTACCTGAGGGGCCAGTCTTTGCTGTAGGGAACGACGTGGATGCGCATGGCGATCTCCTTAAGGCGTGGTTGATGCAGACATTGTAGACCACGGGCTGTCAGCCTGCCCGTCTCTGCTCTTGGCGTACGGAAACGTTGCAGCATGCGCATGCGGCGTATGGCGGCTCTGTGTCGTTACCCGTGCCGCGTTCTCTTCCGTTTGCGGGCTTTGCTAGGCTGATGCGCTGGCAAGGAGCGTCGTCCGTGCGGCGCTCAAACGAGTGCGAAAGGCTTCCCATGACGAGCGCAGAAGAGCTTCTCGAGTTTGTTCAAGCGTGTCCGAGCATGTTCCACACCGCGGCCGAGATCCGCAGGCGGCTCGAGGGGGCGGGCTTTGCCTACCTGCCCGAGAGCGCGTCGTGGGACGTGCGCCCCGGCGGGCGCTACGTTACCGTGCGCAACAACTCGAGCGTCGTGGCGTTCAAGGTGGGGGAGCGTTGCACAGACCCTGCTGGCCTGCGCTTTATGCTCGAGGCATCGCATTCGGACTCGCCGACCTTCAAGATCAAGGCGGTGCCCGGCCTCGACGGGCCCGAGAACTACGGGCGCCTTTCGGTCGAGGCGTACGGCGGCGCTATCGACTACACGTGGTTCGACCGCCCGCTCGGGGTTGCAGGCCGCGTCATGGTGCGCGACGGCAGCCGCGTGGAGAGCCGCCTGGTGGCAACCGCCGAGCCCGCTGCTGTGATCCCGAGCCTCGCCCATCATCTCCAGCGCGGCGTCAACGAGGGCTTTGCCCCTAACCGCGCGATCGACCTCTGCCCGCTCTTCTCGCAGAAGGGTGCGGATGGCGAGGAGGAGGTCTCCGCGAGCCGTGCGTTTCTCGAGCTCGTTGCCCGCGAGGCGGGCACGAGCGCGGACCGGATTCTCGGCTACGACCTGTATCTCGTGAACCTGCAGGAACCTTGCGTTTGGGGGCCCGCCGGCGAGTTCGTCTCGGCTCCCAAGCTCGACGACCTTATGTGCGCGTTCGCCTCGCTCAAGGCGTTCATCAGCTCCGAGAACGGCAGCGCCGTCACGGTGTACTGCTGCTTCGACAACGAGGAGGTCGGCTCCGGCACCAAGCAGGGCGCCAAGTCGACGCTGCTCGCCGACGCGCTCCAGCGCCTGTCGGCCTTCCTCGGCGCCAGCGCGGAGGACTACCGCCGCGCGCTCGCCAGGTCGATGCTCGTGAGCTGCGACAACGCCCAGGCGGTCCATCCCGTCCATCCCGAGAAGTACGACGCGGAAAACCGCTGCCTTCTCAACGGAGGCCTCGTGGTCAAGGAGGCCGCGAACCAGCATTACTGCACCGACGCTTTCAGCCGCGCGGTCTTTGCTGCGATCCTTGACGACGCGGGCGTTCCGCACCAGGTGTTCGCGAACCGCAGTGACATGCCGGGCGGCTCGACGCTCGGCAACCTCTCGAACATCCAGGCGAGCATGCACGCGGTCGACGTGGGCTGCCCGCAGCTCGCGATGCACTCTTCCTACGAGACGGCGGGAGCCCTCGACGTGGACTTTGCCATTCGCGCCCTCTCCGCGTTCTACGCAACCGATCTACGCATCGAGGGAGCCGACGCGGCCGAGCTCGCCTAGGCGCGCCGCTCGCCTGGCGCTCGGTGGTACCATGGCGTGCGAGGCAACGAGGGGAGCACCGTGAAACAAGCCGTGATAGGGCTTCTCGCCCATGTTGACGCTGGCAAGACCACGCTTGCCGAGGCCATGCTCTACCGAGCGGGCGCTATTAGGCGGCAGGGCCGCGTTGACCACGGCGACGCGCACCTCGACACCGACGCCATGGAGCGCGAGCGCGGAATCACGATCTTCTCGAAGCAGACGGCGCTCGACTACGCCGGCACCCACCTCATGCTGCTCGACGCGCCCGGGCACGTGGACTTTTCGGCCGAGGCCGAGCGCACCCTGCGCGCGCTCGATTACGCGATTCTCGTAGTCGGCGCGAACGACGGCGTGCAGGGGCACACCGAGACGCTCTGGGACCTGCTCGAGCGCTACGGGGTGCCGGTTTTTGTGTTCGTCAACAAAACGGACCTCGTTCCTGACGGCGCGGAGGGGATGCTCGAGGACCTGAAGGCACATCTTTCGGCGGGGTGCTTGGACGGATCAGCGCTTGCGTGCGCGGCAAAGGGCGCGGGTGTGGATACGTGCGGGCAGGCTGTTGCTGCCGTTATCGAAGACGCGGCTGCGACTGAAGAGGATGCGCTCGAGGAGTACCTTGCCAGCGACGGCCTTGCGCCTTCGACCATCAGGCGTCTTGTTGCCGATCGTCGCATCTTCCCGTGCTTTAGGGGCTCGGCGCTTCACGGCAGGGGCGTCGACGAGTTCCTCGACGGCATCTGCGCGCTTATCGGCGAGAAGCGCTGGCCCGAAGAGTTTGCGGCACGCGTGTACAAGGTGAGCCGTTCGTCGCGCGGCGAGCGGCTGGCGTGGCTCAAGGTCACGGGCGGCACGCTGCGCGCCAAGATGCTGGTCTCGGGCGTTGACCGCGGCTCGGCATGGGAAGAGAAGATCGACCAAGTGCGGATCTACGACGCCGATCAGTTTGCGACCGTCTCCGAGGTTCCCGCGGGTCAGGTGTGCGCTGTCACGGGGCTCTCCCATGTGCAGCCCGGCTCTCCGCTCGGCGCCGAGCCGGAGGGCGAGAGGCCCGTGCTCGCGCCGGTGCTGTCGTACCAGGTGCTTACGGGCGACGCCGACGTGTCCACGGTGGTGCGCGCCCTGCGCGAGCTCGCCGACGAGGACCCTATGCTCGGCGTGACGTGGCACGAGCATCTGCAGGAGGTCCATGTGCAGCTCATGGGCGCCGTGCAGCGCGAGGTGCTGCAGGAGATGCTTGCGGAGCGCTTTGGCCTTGCGGTTGATTTTGGCCCGGGCGGCATCCTGTACCGCGAGACGGTGGCGGATACCTTCGAGGGCATCGGGCACTTTGAGCCGCTGCGCCATTACGCCGAGGCCCATCTGCTCATAGAGCCCCTTGCGCGTGGTGCTGGCGTCGAGGTGGGCACGCGTGCGGGCGAGGACGACCTCGACCGCAACTGGCAGCGGCTCATTCTGACGCATGTGCTCGAGCGCGAGCATCTGGGCGTGCTCACCGGCTCCCCGCTCACCGACGTGCGCATAACGCTCCTCGGCGGCCGGGCGCATGCCAAGCACACCGAGGGCGGCGACTTCAGGCAGGCAACGTACCGAGCGCTCAGACAGGGCCTCATGCGGGCTCGCGAGGCGGGCGCGTGCGTGCTGCTGGAGCCTTGGTACCGCTTTAGGCTCGCGGTGCCTGCCGACAAGATCGGCCGTGCGCTGGCCGATGCGCAGCGCATGGGGGCAGAGTTTGACCCGCCTCGTATCGACGGCGACCGCGCCGTGCTCGAGGGCGCGGCTCCTGCCGCGGAGATGCGCTCGTACGGACTCGAGGTGAGCGGCTACTCGGGCGGGCGCGGGAGGCTCGCGCTCGAGTACGATGGGTACCGCCCGTGCCACAACGCCGACGAGGTCATCGAGCAGGCGGCCTACGACCCTGAGGCGGATCTCGCAAACACGCCCGACTCAGTGTTCTGCAGTCACGGCGCGGGCTATACCGTTAAGTGGTTCGACGTGCCCGAGAAGGCGCATGTAACAATCGATCCGGCGCGCCTCAGGCCTTGGCGTGCGGCGGACGCCGCGTTCTTCTCGGCCGGGGCTCGCTAGGCGCGCCCGCCCGGCTCAGGAGGCTTTGCCCGCAGCGCGACAAAGGATGCGCAGCAGGAAGGCGGGAACACCCGGCGAGACGGTCTCGCGCTCAAAGGCACGCCCAAGGCGCACGGCCGCGATGAGGCGGTCGGTGGCTTCCGACACAGGGCGGCGGACGATGCCCATGCGCGGCTTGCGCGCGGAGGCAAGGACGAGCTCGCGCTCTTTGACGACAAGCTCGCCCCGGTACGCAAGGTGCGCTGCCGCGGCTCCGTCGCAGCTGCGCGCAAGGGGGCTCTTGCTAAGCGGGGCGTCGGAGCCGGTCGTTGCGATGCCGTAGACCTTGAGGTCGCCCGCGTTGCTTTGAGGTGTCATGAGGCCGAGAAGCTCCTCGAGAGCTGCCTGCACGGTTGGCTCGTCGGCGCGGTAGGCCACGACGAGTGTGTCGCAGACATGCGGGCGATCGGGGAGCGGGCTTGCGGGGTAGGGGCTCTGAGCCGTCCAAACCTCGGGAGGCACCTGTCCGGCGAGGCTCGAATAGACCTCGAGAGCCTTCAGAAAATCGGCGAGGATGCATGCCTCGGGCGCCATGCGGCGCGCATCCGCTCCCGCGGTGGCGAGCGCGATGCGTTTGGCGCTGCGTGGCCCGCGCGCAGGTCGAGCGCGTTCGCCTTGTTCGCTCTTCTCCATGGAGCCTCCTCTGGGCGCTTGTTGCCGCATTGCCGTTGGCGGTATCTTACCGCGTCCGCGCCGCTCGCCGGGGCCGTGTCTTCCCGGAGCCGCAGCGCTCGGAAGCGCGGGCGCAAAAAGGGCGGCTGCCGCATGCGAATCGCCTCGCTGCGCGGCAGCCGCCCGGAGGAGAGGGGGCAAAGACGGAGGTTGGGCTGACCGTTTAGCGCTCGATCTTCTTCATCGACGCTCCTTCGACGACGAGCGTGATGCCGCCCACAACGAGGTAGGCGCCCAGCAGATAGCCGAGCATGAGGCCGCTGAAGAAGGGCATCAGCAGAAACACGATGCCGAGGATGATGTTGAGCACGCCGGTCGCGATGCCGGGGGACGAGGAGTGCAGGCGGTAGTAGCGCATGGTGCGCGCAAACGAGATGCGCTCGACGCCGTTGATGATGAGCATGAACGAGAGCGCGTAGACCAGCATGCTTGCGGTGAACACGGTGGGCATCACGAAGACGAGCGCGCCGAGCAGGGCGTTGAGGATGCCCGCGGCAAGCGTCGCGCCGTTGCGGAACATCTCGTTGGTTTGGAAGTACCCAGCGATCTGGCCGACGCCGTGAACGATCAGGGCAACGGCGATAAGGGCCTGCAGGAAGACGTACATGCTCAAAGGCGCGACGAAGGCGGCAACGCCGACGAGCGCAAGCACGACGCCCAAGACGATTATGCCGGCTTTGGTGCGCGAGACGTTTGCGTTCCATTGCTGAATGAACTCGTCGATATAGTCGCGCTCGGGGTCGAAGGTGATCATAGCTTCTCCTATCGGATAAGAAAGAAGCCCCTCGCCGCGAGCGGTCGAGGGGCCGTTGACACTTTTGTTCTACCCGAGGGGCGTGCGCATAACGCGGTTTGGAGAAGCTTAAGTGCGTCTTAAGCAGTAGCAATAGTTTTGCTTCACAATACCGGTGCCGACAAACTACGCGACCGTTGCGGCAAAGGCGAGAAGCTCATCCACGTCCTGCTCGGCCGTGGCCCAGGAGCAGACGAAGCGCGCGACCACGTTGCCGTTGGGCAGCTCGTAGAAGGTCTCGCAGCCGCACGCGGACTCGAAGGCGTCGCGCTGCGCAGGCGTCATCACGAAGAACTGCTGGTTGGACGGCGCCTCGCCATACGGCTCAAAGCCAAGCCTCACAAGGCCGTCGCGCAGACGGAACGCGCACGCGTTGGCGTTTCTTGCCAGGCGCCAGTAGAGGGCCTCGCTGCCGTCAGCCGGCTGCTCGAACGCGGCCTCGAACTGCACGCCGAGCAGGCGCCCCTTGGCGAGCAGCCCGCCGCGCTCCTTCTGCAAAAACGGGAAGGCCTCCTTGAGGCGCGGGTCGGCGATGACCATGGCCTCGCCCATGAGCATGCCGTTCTTGGTGCCGCCGATGTAGAAGCCGCCGCTGCGCGCGGCGATGTGCTCGAGGGTGAGGCCGTCCGCGGCGGGGGAGGTGAGGCCGCTTCCCAGGCGCGCGCCGTCGAGGAAGACGGGCAGGCCCTTCTCGTCCGCCCAGTCGCAGATGGCGTCAAAGCGCTTGAGATCCCACACGCCGCCGAGCTCCGTGGTGTTGGAGATGTAGACGCAGCCGGGACGCGTCATGTGGCGGCCCGTGGAGGTCTGGAAGCGCCAGACGCGCTCGGCGGCCTCGG
>CASEEV010000043.1 GCA_949287065.1 uncultured Collinsella sp. | reverse complement strand
TCGGCCGTGGCGGTCTTGCCGGTGCCGATGGCCCAGATGGGCTCGTAGGCGATCACGTACTTGGAGGGGTCGGTGATCTCGAGGCCCTCGGTGTCCTTCTTGATCTGGTCGACGACGAACTCGACATGCTTGCCGGCCTCGCGGACCTCAAGGGACTCGCCGCAGCAGCTGATCGGCACGATGCCGGCAGCCATCAGGGCCTTCGCCTTCTTGTTGACGTCCTCGTCCGTCTCATGGAAGTAGTCGCGACGCTCGGAGTGACCGATGATGCAGTACTCGGCGTTGACGGACTTCAGCATGTCGCAGGAGGTCTCGCCGGTGTAGGCGCCCGAAGCCTCCCAGTACACGTTCTGGCCGCCGAGCTTGATGGAGGAGCCAGCGATCTTGTGAGAAGTGCACGCAAGGTCGATGGTCGGCGGGCAGATGACGACCTCGACGGCGTCGGAGGCAGGAACGGCCTCGACGAGCTCCTCGGCGAGCTTCTTAGCGGCCGGGACGTCGTTGTTCATTTTCCAGTTGCCAGCGATAAGACGGGTGCGATTAGGCATCGAGAAGCGCCTCCACTCCAGGAAGAGCCTTGCCCTCGACGAGCTCCATGGAAGCGCCACCGCCGGTGGAGATCCAGCTCATCTTGTCGGCAAGGTCGAACTTGTTGATAGCTGCGACGGAGTCACCGCCGCCGATGATGGACGTGCAGTCGGAGTCGGCGACCGCGCGCGCCACGGCCTCGGTGCCGTGAGCGAACTGGTCCATCTCGAAGACGCCCATGGGGCCGTTCCAGAAGACGGTCTTGGCGCCCTTGATGGCCTCGGCGTAGAGCTTCTCGGTCTCGGGGCCGATGTCCATGCCCATGCGATCGTCCGGGATGGCGTCGGAGGCCACAACCTCGCCCACGGCGTCCTCGCCGAAGTGGTCGGCAACGATGTTGTCGACGGGGAGCAGGATCTTGACGCCCTTCTCCTCGGCCTTCTTGAGCATCTCGCCGGCGCGCTCGACCCAGTCCTCCTCCTTGAGGGAGGTGCTGACGCTGTAGCCCTTGGCGAGGACGAAGGTGTACGCCATGCCGCCGCCGATGATGAGGGTGTCGGCGGAGTCGATCAGGTGATCGAGGACACCGATCTTGCTGGAGACCTTGGAGCCGCCGACGATGGCGACGAAGGGGCGCTCGGGATCGGCGAAGATGGAGGTCAGGGTGTCGACCTCTTTCTCGAGCAGGAAACCGGCGACCGCGGGCAGATAGGCAGCGGGGCCGACGACGGAGCCCTGAGCGCGGTGCGCGGTGCCGAAGGCGTCGAGCACGAAGACGTCGCCGTAGGAAGCGAGCGTCTTGGCGATCTCGGGGTCGTTCTTCTTCTCGGCCTTGACGAAGCGCACGTTCTCGAGAACGAGGATCTTGCCGGGCTCGAGGGCGTCGACCGCGGCCTTGGCCTTGTCGCCGTAGGTGTCGTCGACGAAGGTCACGTCGTAGCCGGTGAGCTCAGCAAGCTTGTCGGCAGCAGGCTTGAGCGAAAGCGCAGGCTCCGGACCGTCGCCCTTGGGACGGCCGAGGTGGCTCATCAGGATAACCTTGGCGTTGTGCTCCACGAGGTACTTGATCGTGGGGATCGCGGCCTTGACACGGGTGTCGTCGGTGACGACGCCGTCCTTCAGCGGCACGTTGAAGTCGACGCGCATAAGAACGCGCTTGCCGTCGACATCGATGTCGCGGACGGTCTTCTTAGTAAAAGCCATGAGGTTCCTCCCTTTCATGGACGGGTACCCTGCGAAGGGTGCACCGCTGATGTGCGGTGCGCAAAAAAACGGGCGCGGTCCTGCGGCGCGATTACCGCAAGGCCGCGCCCGTATAATCAGACGCTATCTGCGCTGACCGAGAATCACCTTAGCCGATGAACTTCTCGAAGTACTTGATGGTGCGGACCATCTGGGAGGTGTAGGAGTTCTCGTTGTCGTACCAAGAAACAACCTGCACGAGGGTCTGGCCGTTGCCGAGGTCAGAGCACATGGTCTGCGTGGCGTCGAAGATCGAGCCGTGGGTCTCGCCGATGATGTCGGTGGAGACGATATCGTCCTCGTTGTAAGCGAAGGTCTCGGAGATGGTCTCGGCGTAAGCCTTCATAGCGGCGTTGACCTCGTCAGCGGTGACCTGCTTGTCGACGACAGCGTAGAGGTTGGTCAGCGAGCCGGTCGGGGTGGGAACGCGCTGGGCGGCACCGATAAGCTTGCCGTTGAGCTCGGGGAGCACGAGGCCGATGGCCTTGGCAGCGCCGGTGCTGTTGGGAACGATGTTGACGGCGCAAGCGCGGCTGCGGCGCTTGTTGCCCTTGCGCTGCGGGCCGTCGAGCGGCATCTGGTCGCCGGTCCAAGCGTGAATGGTGGTCATGATACCGGACACGATGGGAGCAAAATCATTAAGACCCTTGGCCATCGGGGCGAGGCAGTTGGTGGTGCAGGAGGCGGCGGAGATGATGTCGTCCTCAGCGGTCAGCTGCTCGTGGTTGACGTTGTAAACGATGGTGGGCAGGTCGTTGCCGGCCGGAGCGGAGATGACGACCTTCTTGGCGCCAGCGTTGATGTGGGCCTGAGCCTTGGCCTTGGAGGTGTAGAAGCCGGTGCACTCGAGGACAACGTCGACACCGAGCTCGCCCCACGGAAGGTTGTTGGCGTCGGCCTCCTTGTAGATGGTGATCTTCTTGCCGTCAACGGTGATGGAATCCTCACCAGCGACGATCTCGTGATCACGGGAGTAGTTGCCCTGGGTGGAGTCGTACTTCAGAAGATAGGCCAGCATATCGGGCGAGGTGAGGTCGTTGATAGCGACGATCTCGGAACCCTCGTGACCGAACATCTGGCGGAAAGCCAGACGGCCGATACGACCGAAGCCGTTGATAGCAACCTTTACTGCCATAGTGTCTCCTTTCGCGAGACCTCGGGACCTGGGCCGCTCGGCCCAGACGAAGGCCTCAGTTAACCACACGTGTTGATATTACCCCTTTTCAAACACTCCTTACACGAGAATGGGGCAAAGTTTTCGTAAGCGTGGTTACCGTACCCTTGATTTATGCATCGATCTCGGAAGCGATTCGTTCGAGTCGCTGAACGCGGTGATAAAGGGCGGATTTGGACAGAGGCGGGTCCGCAAGCGCCCCGAGCTCGCGCAGCGAAAGCTCCGGATGGGAACGCCTGAGCTCGCAGAAGCTCCTCAGAGCGGGAGGCAGGGATCCGAGTCCCTCCGCACGGTCGATGCGCTCGATGAGCTCGAGCTGCTCGCGAGCAGCTGCGGAGGTGCGCGCCTGATTCGCAAGCTCGGCATTTACCCGACGGTTGACGTCGTTCTTGACTGACTTGACCTTGCGCGCGCTGGCGATCTCGCCTACCGAGCGCTCTGCCCCGAGCAGGCCGAGAAGCTTCTTGATGTCCTTGGCGCTCTTGACGTAAACGGCGTACGCCGACCGTCTGCGATTCACGCGTGCGGAAACCCCGGCAGCGCTTACCAGGTCGGCAAGAGACGTGGCGTACTGCTCCCCCTGCACGGCGATCTCGAGGTGAAAATCGCCGCGCGGATCAGCGATGAACCCGCCCGCGATAAGCGCGCCGCGAATATAGGCAAGGCGGCAGCAGGGCCTTGACACCAAGTGTCGGGGAACGCCCGAAACGAGCGCGCGGGAACGGTCGAGCACGCCGAGAAGGATGAGCGCCTTCTCCAGCTGCGGCTGGTCAGGGAGCACGATGAGGTAGTTTCTCGTTTTGTGCAGCACCGACCGGCGCACGGTAAACTCGGTCTTGAGCTTGAGCAGGCGGTGCGTGAGCCCGATCATGGTGCGCGCCACCGCGCCGGTCTCGGTCGCGACCTGAAGGCGGTAGTGGCCGGGCCCGCTCAGAGACAGCGTGCCGCATACCCTGACGAGCGCAGCGAGCGTGGCGAGATCGCAGTACTCGCAGGTGGGCTCGATGCGCGAGAGCTCGTCTCTTACTTCGGCTGTGAACGACATGCCCCTGCCCTACCGTGCCGCCTGGTTTGCGCGCGGCAGGTCGCGGTGCGAGATGCTCACATGGTATCCGCGCTGTGAGAGGTACGATGCCGTCTCGTTGGCGATGGCCACCGAGCGGTGCTGGCCGCCGGTGCAGCCCACCGCCACCGACAGCTGCGACTTGCCCTCGGCAACGTAGCCGGGCATGACCGCGTCGAGAAGCGCGCGCCATGCCTTGAGGAACTCCTGGGTCTTGGGATGACCGATAACGAAGTCGCGGACGGGCGCATCTTCGCCCGTGAGGGGCCTGAGCTCGGGGTCGTAGAACGGATTCGGCAGGAAGCGCACGTCGATGAGAATGTCGGCCTCGTCGGGCATGCCGTGCTTGAACCCGAAGGAAAACACGCGAACGTCCATGAGCTGCTGGTCGGTGAGCTCGGAGAACTCGCGCTGCAGGCGGTTGCGCAGGGTATTTGTGCGCATATGGCTCGTATCGATAATCATGTCGGCACGGTCGCGGATGTTGCGGAGCCCGCGGCGCTCGCGTGCGATGGCGTCCGCCGTACGCTCCCCCGCCTTGGCAAGCGGGTGGCGGCGCCGGTTCTCGCTGTAGCGACGGATGAGCACGTCGTCGGTGGCCTCGAGAAAAACGATCTTGACGCTCATCTCATGCTCCTCGAGCTGCGCGATGACGTCGAGAAGCTCGTCGAAGAGACCCTGGCTTCTGAGGTCGCACGTCACGCAGAGATGGCGGCCGACGCCGGAGTTGATGCCGACCATCTCGGCAAGCTGAAAAATGAGGCGCGGCGGGAGGTTGTCGATGCAGAAGTAGCCCATGTCCTCGAACACGTGCATGGCCTGGGTCCTGCCGCTCCCCGACAAACCCGTAATGATCACGATGTCGGGAACGCGATCCTCGACCTCGGCAACCTGCATCGCCCTATCGTCAGCCATGCCAACCCCCAGCCTGTTGAATACTGCCTCCATGGTACCCGAAAAGGGGGCTTCGGCACGCGCCGCACGGTTTGATTCCTCAAGCAAAAGGCCCTCGCTCAAAAGAACGAGGGCCCGGCGTCAGAGAGAGCTGTGTCGCGGCGCTACTCGATGGCAGCTTTGAACCACTTGGTGAGGGAGGTCGGGTGCGTGATGCCCGTCCCGACGACCACGGCCCAAGCGCCGGCGTCGATGGCGGTCTTGCCGTCCGCGGGCGTATGAACGTGGCCCTCGCAGATGATGGGATAGTCGGGGAACTCAAAGACCGCCTGCTTGAGCAGCGGCACGTCCGGACCGTCGTCCATGGTGGTGTCGATAGCGGCTTTGTTGTGCGAAAGCGTTGTGGAAACCAGGTCGCAGCCGCACGCGACCGCGCGGCGAATGTCGTCGATCGTCATGCAGTCGGCCATGATGAGCACGTCGGTCTGGGCGCGAATGGCCTCGACCGTCTCCTCGAACGTGCGGCCGTCGGGACGCGGACGGTCGGTGGCGTCGAGGGCGACGATGTCGGCGCCCGCATGAACGCAGGCGAGCGCGTGGCGCAGCGTCGGCGTGATGTAGACGCCCTCGTGGCCCTCCTTCCAAAGACCGATGACGGGAATGTCGACGCGGCCCTTGATGGCGGCGATGTCCGAGAGGCCCTGGCAGCGAATCGCAGCGGCACCGCCGAGCTCGCACGCGCGGGCCATCTGGGCCATGGTCTCGGGATGGCGCAGGGGCTCGCCCGGATAAGCCTGAACGGAAACGATGAGCTTCCCTTTCAGGGCTTGAACAAGAGGATGAACAGGCATGAATCCTCCTTCATGACATGAGGTAAGCTTGGGACGGCTCTCCCCGGAGCCGGTCCCACCGCCAGAGGAGCGCTTGGCCCTAAGGCGCAAGCGATGGTTGCGCGGCGGCGGGAGGACCCGGGGAGAGCCCGTCGTTAATCAGCGATCTCGGCGTACCCGGAGCTCACGAAGTTCTCCGCGGCGCCCACGAGCGGCGCATCGCCGCCGAGCTCGCCGCCCACGATGGGCGTCGTGGCCACAGGCGGCATGGCCTGGCCTTGGAACGCCTCGACCATGGCGTCGGACCAGTCGGGGCCGCACTGGGCAACCGAGCCGGAGAGAATCACAACGTCGGGGTCGAGCATGTTGCACATGCTGCCGAGAACCTCGCCCAGCGCACGCCCGGCGCGCGCCTCGGCGGCCTTGGCCGCCTCGTCTCCGGCAGCGGCGCGCCTGTCGATCTCGGCGCCGTGCATAGGGGTGCCGTCGGGCAGGGTCTCGTCGCCGCCGAGGCGAACGTACTCGCGGATAATGCCGGGACCCGCGGCGATGGGCTCGAGATGCCCCGTGGCGCCGCACGAGCAGGGAACGCCTGCAGCAGCCGGGCAGCAGACATGACCGATGTGGCCGGCCTCGTCGTGCGCGCCGAGCATGATCTTGCCGCGCTCGACGAAGGCGCCGCCGATGCCCGTGCCCACGGCGGCCACAAGGCAGCTCTTGGCGTCGCGGCCGCCGCCCCAGCGCGCCTCGCCCAGGGCGTGGGCGTGGACGTCGTTGAGAACGCGGCACGGAAGACCGGTGGCAGCGGTAACCTCGGCACCGAGGTGCGTGCCGCCCCAGCCAGGCATAAGCTCGTTGGCAAACGTGATGTCGCCGTTGCGCGGATTGACAACGCCCGCAGAGGAGATACCGACGCCGCAGGGCTTCTCGGCAGCGCGGCCGATCGCCTTCTTGACCTCGTCGAGCACCGTGGCGAGCACGTGCTCGCCGCCCTTCATGGCCTCGGTCGGCACCTTGGTTACCGCGTCGATAACCGGGCCGTTATCGGTTATGGTCACAAGACCGCACGCGATCTTGGTGCCGCCGATGTCGACGGCGACGATGGTCTTGGACATGAGTGCCTCCTACTCCTCGAGAAGACCGCACTCGACGAGCACGCGGCGCACGGCCTCGACGTTCTCGCCCTTGAGGGAATGAACGGGACGCGGCATCTGGTTGGTCTCGAAAACGCCAAGAAGCTGAAGGGCGGTCTTGAAGGCGCCGACGCCCGCGCCGAAGCCCTGGACGCCATGCGTGACGGCGGTGATGCGCATGATGCGCGCGAGACGGTCCTGCTCGGCCTTGACCGTGGCCCAGTCGCCCTCCTGCGCGGCCTTCCACTGGCGGACGTAGCCCCACGGCTCGACGTTGGCGAGACCGGGCACGGAGCCGTCGGCGCCGGACAGGTAGGCGCCGTCGACGACGACCTCGTGACCGGTGAGGATGGACATCGGATGACCGGCGTCCTCGTTGCCCATGACGAGGTAGCGGAACGAGATGTCGTCGCCCGAGGAGTCCTTCACGCCGGCCAGGACGCCGTCCTTGCCGAGGCGCACGAGCATGTCGGTGTCGAGCTTGTTGTGCACGCACACGGGAATGTCGTACGCGAAGAGCGGCAGGTCGAGAGCGTCGTGCAGGCAGCGGAAGCTCCACTCGATCTCGTCGATGCCCTGCAGCGCGTAGAACGGGCAGGTGGCCACGAGGGCGTCGACGCCCATCTGCTCGGCACGCTTGCCATGCTCGATCATGCGCTCGGTCTCGGTGTCGATGATGCCGGCGAGCACGGGAACGCGGCCGTCGACGATCCGAACGAGGTTCTCGATGATCTCGTTACGGCGCTCGTCGGTCGAGAAGACGACCTCGCTCGAGGAGCCGAGAATGAACAGGCCGTCCACGCCAGCGTCGATCATGCGATTGACGCTGCGCTCAAACGAGAGAACGTCGAGCTCGCGCGCCTGCGTCAGAGGTACGACGACCGGGGGGATGACGCCGGTGAACTTTTTGTCAGCCACGAGTTTCTCCTTCTGGTGATGCAGGCGGTCCCTGTGACCGTCTGCTGGGTTCTGCCTCGGGCAAGGCGCCCGAGGCGGCATAGAAAAGGCGGGGCCTCACCGGACGGGCCGGCGGAGCGGCCCCGCCTGAGGGCGCCCTGGAGATGCGCCCCGTCGTACGTGAGCTTTAGCCTACTGGCCGAGCTTGGGGTGCAGCAGCGAGGGAGCGGCACCGAGCAGGAGCTTCGTGTAAGAGTCCTGGGGATTCTTGAAGACCTGCTGGGCAGGGCCCTGCTCGACGATCTGACCGTGGTTCATGACGACGATGCGGTCGGAGATGTAGCGGACCGTCTGGATGTCGTGGCTGATGAAGACCATGGCCAGGCCGAGCTCGCGCTTAAGGTCGGTCAGAAGGTTCAGGATCTGGGCGCGAACCGAGACGTCGAGGGCCGAAGTGGGCTCGTCGGCGATGATCGCATCGGGGCCGAGCGCGAGGGCACGGGCGATAGCGACGCGCTGACGCTGGCCGCCGGAGAGCTGGCCGGGCAGGGCCTGGAGCGCCGAAGGCGGGAGGCCGACGAGGTTGATAAGCTCCCGGATGTTCGCCTCGCGCTGGTCGGGAGTACCGATCTTGTGAACGAGCAGCGGGTCGAGGAGCTGGTCGTGGACGGTCATGCGCGGGTTCAGGGCCGTTGCCGGATCCTGGAACACGACCGAGACGACGCGGCCGATCTTCTTACGCTCGTCGGCGGTGCGCTTGGTAACGTCCTCGCCCTTGAAGTAGACCTTGCCGGACGTGGGCTGCTGGAGTCCGATCATGATGTTGGCGGTGGTGGACTTGCCGCAGCCCGACTCGCCGACGATGCCGATCGTCTCGCCAGGCATGAGCTTGAGCGTGACGCCCTGGACCGCATGGACCTTGTTCGGGTGCAGGAGCGAACCGGTGCGCGTCGTGAACGTAACGCGAACGTCGTCGAGGAAGATGATGGGTTCCTGTGCGGCGGTGTTCTTCTCGCTCATTTACTTCGCCTCCTTTGCCAAGGTCTCGAGATACGGGGTGAGGCCGTTCTCCTTGAGGTAGTCGTCGGGCAGCTCTGCGAAGCGGTGGAACACCTTGCCCGGAAGCTGCTTCATGACCGGATGGACGTCCAGGCCGATCGTCGGATGGCTCGAGCGAGGAGCGAAGCGGTCGCCCTTGGGGAAGTCGGCCGGCGAGGGCACGGAGCCCGGAACCTGGTGCAGACGGCTGCCGTCGCGAGCGCCCTCCTCGATGGAGAGAACGGAGCCGAGAAGGCCGCGCGTGTACTCGTGGATCGGGTTGGTGAGGAGTTCCTTGGTGGGAGCCTGCTCGATAACCTGACCGGCGTACATGACCGTGATGTCGGAGGCAACCTCGGCGACGAGGGCGAGGTCGTGCGACACGAAAATCATCGCGAAGCCGAGCTTTGCCTGCAGGTCGTTCAGGAGCTTGATGACCTGCTTCTGAACGGTCACGTCGAGGGCGGTCGTAGGCTCGTCGCAGATGACGAGCGACGGGTCGCGGGTGAGCGCCATGGCGATGAGAACGCGCTGGCGCTGGCCGCCGGAGAGCTCGTGCGGGTAGCTCTCGAGCGTGCGCTTGGCGTCGAGGCCCACGAGGGTGAGGAGCTCCTCGGCGCTACGGGTGCCGCCGCGGCTCGTAAGCTGCTTCATCTGAGCGGAGATGAGCATGGAGGGGTTGAGCGAGCTCAGGGCGTCCTGGTACACCATGGCGAGCTCGTGGCCGAGCAGCTTGCGATGCTCTTCCTTGGACATCGTCACGAGGTCCTTGCCCTTGTAGAGGACCTGACCCGTGATGGTCTCCTTGGGGTCGGTGAGGCCCATGATGACCTTGGTGGTGATGGACTTGCCGCAGCCGGACTCGCCTACGAGAGCCATGCACTGGCCGGGGCGGACGTCGAAGGAGACGCCGTCGACCACGTGGACGTCGCCGTGGCGCTCGAAGCTGATCGCGAGATCCTTGACCTCGAGGATCGGGGCAACAGAGTGATCGGGAACATGACGGTCGGTGCGTTTGAGCTCGACTTCGCGGAGAGCGGAGAGACGACGCTCGAGGGAAGCGGCCTGCTCCTTGTAAGCGCGGACGGGATCGGAAGCCAGGATGTCGTCCTTGCGGCGGGACGCGGAGTTCGTGGCGTCGACCGGGGCGGCGGGAGCGGCGGCCATGGCGTCGGTCAGGCCCTCGGAGAGGATGTTGAGCGCGAGGCACGTGATCATGATCGCGAGGCCCGGGAACAGCGCCTGCCACCAACGACCGGCGAGAACGCCGGCGCGCGCGTCGGCAAGGATGTTGCCCCACGTGGGCGTGGGCTCGACGATGCCGGCGCCGATGAAGGTCAGCGAGGCCTCGAAGATGATGGCGTCGGCGACGAGGGTGACGGTGAAGACCATGATGGGCGCGATGCAGGTGCGCAGGACGTGCTTCCAAAGGATCCAAGGAGCGCGAGCGCCGGCGACGATAACCGCGCGGACGTAGTCCTCGCCGTACTCGGACACGATGTTGGCGCGCACGATACGGGCGATCTGAGGCGTGTACATGAAGCCGATCGAGAAGATGATCGCGGGAACGGAGTTGCCGAGGATAAGCACGAGAACAGCCGCGAGAGCGATGCCGGGAACCGACATGATGATGTCGAGGATGCGCATGATGACCTCGGAGACCCACTTGCGCGAAACAGCTGCGAGGGCGCCGATGATGGAGCCGAAGACGAGCGCGAAGAAGGTCGCGCCAAAGCCGATCACGAGCGAGTACTGGCCGCCGTAGAGCATACGGGAGAGAATGTCACGGCCCTTGTCGTCGGTGCCGAAGATGAAGTCGGCGCTCGGCGCCTGGCGAGCGGTGAAGATCTCGGTCGGGTTATGCGGGGCGACGATGGGCGCGAGGATCGCGGAAAGCGCCACGAGAACGAGGAGCAGCAAGGAGATCTTGCTCGACAGGCTCATGTTCTTAAGGCCCGCCATGCTGGGCTTCTTGCCGGACACCGCGTCCATGTTGTCAGTGAGGTTCTTTCTCCAGTACATAACCTACACCGTCCTAATGCGCGGGTTGATAAGCAGGTAGAGCATATCGACCACGATGTTGATGATGACGAAGGCCAGCGCAACGACGATGACGACGCCCTGGACCAAGGTGGTCTCGCCGCCCTGGATGCCCTGGAGAATGGCCGTGCCCATGCCGGGGAGGTTGAAGATGACCTCGATGACGACGGCGCCGCCCATGAGGTAGCCGATCTTCAGGCCGAGCGTGGTGACCGGCGTGATGAGCGCGTTGCGGAGCACGTTGCGCGCAATGACGATCTGCTCGGGGATGCCGGCGCCGCGCGCGGTGCGGACGTAGTCCTTATCGAGCTCCTCGACCATGGCGGTACGCACGATACGGGTCATCTGGCCGGTGAGCGGGAACGCGAGGGCGACGGCGGGCATGAGCATGCGCGCAAAGTAGCCGCTCGGGTTCACGAAGAAGCTCGGAAGGGCGCCGGAGGCGGGCAGAACCCTCAGGTACGAGGAGAAGACCAGGATGAGGAGGACGGCGAGCCAGAAGGACGGCGTCGCGATGCCCGCGATGGATATGACGCGTATCAACTGGTCGGGCCACCGGTCGCGGTAAAGCGCCGAGATGACGCCGAGGATGAACGAGACGATGGCGCCCAGGATGAGGCCGATGAAGGTCAGCTGCATCGTGATCGGGAGCGCGGTCGCGATGCGGCCGGCCACCGAAGCCTGGGAAGCGCCGTAGGTGCCCAGGTCGCCCTGGACCATGTTGCCGATGTAGGCAACGTAGCGAACGGGCCAAGGATCGTTGAGTCCGTGCTCGTCCATGTACTGAGCGATCGCCTCCTGCGAAGCGCCCTCGCCGAGGGCGTTGCGCGCAGGGATGCTGGGATCGGTGAAGGACATGAGGAAGAACACGAGCAGGGTGACGCCCAAAGCCATGATAGGCAGCGCGATGAGGCGCCTGCCGACGAGGCGTAGAAGGTTATTCACTGCCTCTCCCCTCTCTTGCCAAAAGTTAGAAAAAGGGGACCCGAGACGCTTGGTGCCGCTCGGGTCCCCGTTGGGGCCCAAGTGCCCTGCCGGACCGCGATCACGCGGCCCGGCAGGACGGATATGAGCGTGTTACGCAGTTGCCGTGGAGCAGTCGATGAACGACATGCCGGTGGTTCCGATGCCGGCGAAACCGCTGATCGCGGTGCCGTTCGGGGCGGTCGCAGGATCGTCCCAGTAACCGGTAGCGGTCTGGACCTGGAGCACCGGGTACAGCACGCACTGGTCGGCGATGAAGTCGAAGCACTTGTTCCAAGTCTCCTGCTGCTCGTCGCCGGACTGAGCGAGCGCGGTGTTCATCATCTCGGTGAGCTCGGCCCACTCGTCGGTCTCGCTCCAACGGGCGCGAGACTGCATCCAGACGTTGTCGCCGTACCACCAGTTCATGAGCAGGTCGGGGTCGGCGCCGAAGCAGGACGGATCGCCCGGGGCCAGCAGCAGGTCGAAGTCGCCGCCGCCGTCGATGTAGGTGTAGGTGTTGGCAGAGGTCTGCTCGTTGATCGTGACATCGAAGCCAAGAGCGTCGAGGTCCTCCTTGACCTGGGTGGCCATGGCGACGACCTGCTCGTTGTCGGTCACGCAGAGCTCGATGGCACCGGGAGTCGCGCCGGCCTCATCGAGAAGCTCCTTGGCCTTGTCCTGGTCATACTCGTAGATCGTGGCGGCCTCGTGATAGTTCGGGAACGCCGGATCGTTGGGCAGGTAGCAGGTGGGCTTGGTGGCCAGGCCAGCGAAGGCGTTGGTGATCATCTGGTCGTAGTTGAGGGCGTACATGACAGCCTGACGGGCGGCCTTGTTGTCCCACGGGGCCTTCTTGGTGTTGAACATCATGAAGCGCGTACCGAAGCCCTGAACCGTGTCGACCTTGCAGCCAGCAGCCTGGAGCTGGTCGATGGCGTCGGCCGTTGCCATCTCCATGACGAGAGTGGTGCCCTCCTGCTGGGCGGTGATACGGGCGGTGGCGTCGGTCAGGACGTCGTAGTGCAGGCGCTCGTCCTTGGCCGGATGGTCGCCGTTGTACTCAGGATTCGGAACCAGCTCGACGGCGGCGTCGTCGATGGACTCGTACATCCAGGGACCGGAGCCGATCGGCATGGCGGTCATTTCCTCAACGGTGGAGGAAGCCGGAACCACGCGGATGATGGCCAGGCGCTCCTTGATGAGCGAGAAGTTCGGGATCGTGGTCTTGATGGTAAGGGTAGTGTCGTCCTTCTTCTCGATGCTCTCGAACGGAGTCAGCATCGGGATGTAGATGTTGCCCTCGGCGGTGCAGCGAGTATAGGACTCGACGACGTCCTCAGGAGTAACCGGGTTACCGTCGGAGAAGGCAGCGCCCTCGCGCAGCGTGATCTCGTAGGTGGTGTCGTCAACCTGGGTAGGATCGCCGGCGGCGAGCTCGGGGAACGTGCTGTAGTCATGGTAGTTGATGCCGTAAAGGCCCTCGACCACATGCCAGTTGGTACCGAGCGAAAGCGCCGAAGAGGTGCTCGTGGGATCGTAGTTCTGAGTCGCGTAGGCAGATCCCGCGGTAATGGTGCCGCCGCCCGTGGCGCTCGCGGAGCCCGTGCCGCCCTCGCCGCCGCCACCGCCGCAGCCGGCAAGGCCGAGGCCGGCAACAGCCGCCGCGCTACCGGCAACGCCGATAAACGAGCGCCGGCTCAGGCCCTTCGTCAACAGTTCACGCATTTGTAGCTCCAATCCTTTGCAGGATAACGTGCCTCTCTGCGAGCTCCTGCAACCATCCCGCAGAAGGCTTTACCGCCCAAAGCAGAGAGCCTGTAAAGGCTCTGTCACAAAATACAAAGGGTGCTTGACAGGATTGTTGATCACCACATAAGCACCGTTTGTAGACATTCACAGCATACGGCGATCTGGGGAGTAAATCAGCCCCGCATCGGCCAACGGTAGATGAAACCTTTCAGACGGTATCTTGCAAATTGTCAAGAGCATTGTATTGACACTCTAATACCAGTGTGATACCAGTTGGTTAAACGTATTACCACCCCATAGAACGAGTGTTTGTAGATTATCTGATTTCTTATCTGCGGTTTTTATTTCTCCATGGGACATATCGGTTTAGCCCGAACGCGCATCTTGCACTCATGTTCGCGGAGATGTTATGTACAGATTGCTTCCGGATGAATCAATCGATGCATAGACTTTGTCTGCTTATGCATATTCTCGCAGCGACTCGGAAATCGGCATCGTGCCTTACGGAGCCGTTCTTCGCATAGGCATTTCTGTCGGACACGCCCTAGAAGCCGGGGTTATCCGCACGTTTGCGCTCGTCCTCGGCAGGAGGATCTGCCGCAGCGCGGCGCTCCTCGTCCCACGCGCGAAGCGTATCGTAGACCGCCTGCGCCACCTGTGCGGGCACACCCTTAACGGAGGCGATCTCTTCGACGCTCGCCGCGCGAAGCCGCTTCATCGACCCGAAGTGCCTCATGATGGCCTTCTTGCGCGTGGGTCCCACGCCGTCGACCTCGTCGAGCACCGATACCGTCATGGCCTTGTCGCGGAGCTCGCGGTGGAACGTGATGGCAAAGCGATGCGCCTCGTCGCGAACCTGCTTGATGAGGTAGAGGGAGGCCGACCCGTTGGGCAGCACGACCGGCGTGTCGTCCCAAGGCACGAAGATCTCCTCGTCGGCCTTTGCGAGACCGCAGACGGGAATGTCGAGGCCCAGCTCCTCGAGCTGCGTCAAAGCAGCGGTGAGCTGCGGCTTACCGCCGTCGACGACAAGAAGGTCGGGCTTGCTGCCAAAACGCTCGTCAGCCATACGCTCGGGGGCATAGCGCCGTCCCAGCACCTCTTGCATCGAGAGAAAGTCGTTTGCCTCCCCCGTCACGCTCTGCACCTTGAACCGGCGGTACTGGCCCTTGTCGGGGCGCCCGTTGGTAAACACCACCATGGACGCAACGGTGTGCCGTCCGTGAATCGTCGAGATGTCGAAGCATTCGATGCGCATGGGCGCGGCGGGAAGCGCCAGGGCGCTTTCGAGCTGGAGCAGCGCCTGGTTCGTTCGGTCGTCCGCATAGCCCGTGCGCATCATATAGCGCATGAGGGCATGCCGCGCGTTGAGCGCCGCCATGTCGAGGAGCCGCTTCTTCTCTCCGCGCTGAGGGCGATGCAGGCGGCAGCGCTTGCCGCGCTTCTCGCTGAGCCAGGCCTCGATGAGCTCGCCGTCCTCAAGGTCGAGATGGACGTCGACCTCGCCGGGGATATCGCTCGTCTCGTCGTAGTAGCGCTTGACGAAGCCCTCGACCAGCTCCTCCTCCGCAACGTCGAGACCCTTGTCGAGGATGAACTCGCAGCTTCGCACCGTTCGGCCCTCGCGGACAACGAACACGCAGGCGCCCGCGATGGTCTCCTCGCGGTAAAAGCCGACGAGGTCGATGTCGAGAGCCTGCGGGAACACGACCTGCTGGCGATCGTCGAGTCCGTCGATGACCTCGAGGCGGCGCTTGATACGGGCCGCTCGCTCAAAATCGAGGTCGGCAGCGGCCTCGGCCATCTGCTCTCTCAGCTCGTGAACGAACGCGCCGCGATGCCCCGACAAAAAGCGCTCGACATCGCGCACGTGGCGCGCGTACTCATCGGGGCTGATGAGGCCCGCGCATACGCCCGGCCCCCTGCCAACGTGGTAGTCGAAGCACGGGCGCCCGTTCTGCGCGCAAATGAGCTCGATGACGCTCGCATCGTCGGGATGCGCGGCAATGAGGCGCTTAATGCGCTTCCACTCGGCGCAGGTGGCAAGACAGATGGGCTGGACCTTACGCAGCGTGTCGATGGTCTCGCGAGCCGCGCGGCTGTCGGTATACGGGCCGAAGTACCGTGTGCCCTTGCGGTGCCTCTCGCGCGTGTACTTGATGGCGGGAAACACGTCGTCTTTGGTGATGGCAATGTAGGGGTAGCTCTTGTCGTCCTTGTAGTCGACGTTGAAGTAGGGATGGTACTGGCCGATGAGGTTGCGCTCGAGCACGAGCGCCTCGTGCTCGTTCTCGACGACGATGTAGTCGAAGCTTTTGACGAGCTGCATCATGAGCGGAATTTTCTGCCGCTCGTCCTGCAACGTGACGTACTGGCGCATGCGCGCACGCAGGTTCTTTGCCTTGCCGACGTACACGACCGTGTCCGAAGCGTCCTTCCACAGGTAGCACCCCGGATCCGTCGGAACGCGAGAAACCTGCTCCGCAAGAGAAGGGCTCACGCCGCTCGGCAGGCGCACTGCCCGCAACGCCGCGTCGGCAGCTTCTACCGCGTCGAGCGGCGCGGCGACACCCTCCCCCGCTGCGTGGGATGTGACTACCTCGTTGTTGTGCTCGCCGGACATCGCTCGCCTATCGACGCGTGAAGCGGCCGACGATCGAGCGGATCATGCCCGCCTCGGGGACCTTTAGAGCCACGGCAGGAACGAAGGTGACCGCAAGCGACACCAAGCCCGCAACGACAACGTAGACAAGCGTCTTGGCAATAGGCGCCGTTACGGCGACGCCGTCGACGTAGCTCACGAGCGGACCAGCGAACGACTCGAGCGCCCACAGCACTCCAGCGCCCGCGGCAGCGCCCAAGCCGCCAAGCACGAGGCCCGTGAGCGTGCCCCGGAGAATCGTGCGCAGCTCCAGGCCGTGCAGGCGACGGCGCAGCCATACGATAGCCCCGCCAATGGACACCACGTACGACGCAGTCATCGACAGCGCGATGGCGGGCATGCCGCCGCCGAGCCACACGCCCCAACCAACCGCGACGACGATCTCGGCGATAGCTCCCAGGATGACAAACACGGCATAGGGCTTCATGTCCATGAGGGCGGAGCAGCTCTTCTGTACCAAGGCCATCACGCCGTAAAACGGCAGCGAGAGAGCCAAGAAGCGCAGATACTCGCTTACCAGCTCAACGCCCGTCACGTCAAATGCTCCGGCGCAGTAGATCATGTTGAGCGGGAAGCTGAACACAACGAGGTACAGGCCGAAGGGAATCAGGAAGAACATCATCTGGCTGATGCCGCGCGAGATGCCGCCGCGGACAGCATCGTCGTTGCCCTGGCTCGCGTCGCGCGCGAGCTCGGTGTAGAGGGCCGTGGTAAGCGAGATGGCGAGAAGCGCGTACGGCAGCGTGTACCACAGGCGCGAGTACGCGATGACCGACGCCCCCGTCTCGGGCTGCACCGAGAGCGCCGCGGCGTTCTGCACCGAGGCGGTAACGAAGGTGCACACGGTGGCGGCAAGCGTAGGGATGCCCAGGGCAAGCGTCTGACGCAGAGCCGGGTCGCGCAGGTCGACGTGAACGCGGGGGCGGACGCCGTGCTTGGCGAGCGCGGGGATCTGGCATGCCATCTGAATGAACACGCCGAGGGTGGTGCCTACCGCGACGATCGTGATGGGGAGGGCTCCCGTCATGCCGAGCACGTTGGTCAGAACATGGTAGGCGACGAAGCTCGCGATGACCACGACGTTGTTGAGGACCGGGGCGAAGTTGCTCCAGAAGTAGTCGCGATGCGCGTTGAGAACTCCCGAGAACACGGACCCCAGGCCATAGAAGAGGATCTGGATCGCAAAGAAGCGGAAGAAGTACACGGCGGTGTCGAGGCCGTCGGCGTCGCCGCTCATAAACGACTGCGTCCAGATAAGACCCGGCGCGAAGGCAATGGCGGCAACCGAGAGCACGCCGAGCAGCACGAGCAGGATGCCGAGCAGATTGCCCACGTACGCATCGGCTCCATCGCGCCCCTGCTTGCGGCGCACGTCGAGGTAAACCGGGAGGAACGCCGTGATGAGCATGCCGCCCATAACAAGCTCGTAGAGCATGTTCGGCAAGTTGTTGGCAATGTTGTACGACGTGGAGATGAGAGAGACGCCAAAGGCGACGCCCATGACCCACGTGCGCACGAAACCGGTGAGACGGCTCACGATGATGAGCAGCGTCATCAGCGAAGCGGAGCGCCCCACGCTCTCGTAATCGCCGCCGCCCGAGAGCTCGTCGTCATCGGGGACTTCGACGTTCTTGCCCGAAGCTGCCACGTTGGCGTTCATACGTTCCGTCACTTCTACCTCCACTACCTCGTAAGCGCACGTTTTCGCAAAGCGTCTCGTGCGCAGGCACTTCTCCCTGTCCGCCGCCGTCCGGCACGGCGGCACGGCGCACTGCCGCCGTCACTTCTTGCAGATGTCGGCCATCGCGGCCCCGCAAAAACCAACGAGCGCCTCGGGGTCAACGGCAAGCTGCAGGCCGCGCCTGCCGCCCGACACCATGATCTCATCGAACAGCTGGCACGTCTCGTCAACGATAGTGCGGTACCGCCGCTTCATCCCAACCGGCGAGCAACCGCCCCGAACGTAGCCCGTCGCTGCGAGAAGATCGCGGACGTGCATCATCTCAAGGCTCTTCTCGCCTGCCACGCGTGCCGCGGCCTTGAGATCGAGCTCCTCCGCCACCGGAATGCAGCACACCACATGGTCGCCGTCGGGCGCGGTGGTGACCAGCGTTTTGAAAACCTGGTCGGGGTCCTCGCCCAGCACGGCGGCGGCGTGCACGCCCGACAGGTCGCTCTCGTCGACCTCGTACGTGATCGCCCGGTAAGAGATTCCGGCGCGTTCGAGCTCGCGCATGGCGTTGGTCTTCTGAATCTTAGCGGGCCTGGCCATGCATCAAGCCTCCCCGTGCTCCGCCATGCGCCTGCGGTCGCGCTCGAGGACGGGTTTGAGGAACTGCCCGGTGTAGCTCTTCTTGCAAGCGGCGACCTGCTCGGGCGTGCCCGCAACGACCACGCGGCCGCCTCCGGTGCCGCCTTCGGGCCCCATGTCGATGATCCTGTCGGCGACCTTGATGACGTCGAGGTTGTGCTCGATGACGAGCACGGTGTTGCCGGCGTCGACAAGCCGCTGCAGCACGTCGATGAGCTGGCGCACGTCCTCAAAATGAAGCCCGGTGGTGGGCTCGTCGAGGATGTAGAACGTCTTGCCCGTCTGCTTGCGATGCAGCTCCTTGGCGAGCTTCACGCGCTGCGCCTCGCCGCCCGAAAGCGTTGTGGCGGGTTGGCCCAGGCGCACGTAGCCAAGGCCCACGTCATAGAGCGTCTGCAGCTTGCGCTTGATCTGGGGGATGTTCCCAAAGAACGCGAGCGCCTCCGTGACGCTCATATCGAGAACGTCGGAGATCGTCTTGCCGCGGTACGAGACCTCGAGGGTCTCGCGGTTGTAACGCTTGCCGTGGCACACCTCGCACGGAACGTAGATGTCGGGCAGGAAGTGCATCTCGATCTTGATCTGGCCGTCGCCCTTGCACGCCTCGCAACGCCCGCCGGGTACGTTGAAGCTGAAGCGCCCCGGGGAGTACCCGCGCGCCTTTGCCTCGGGCGTACTGGCAAAGAGCGCCCGCAGGTCGTCCCAGAGCCCGATATAGGTTGCCGGGTTGCTGCGCGGCGTTCTGCCGATGGGCGACTGGTCGATGTCGATGACCTTGTCGATCTGATCGAGCCCGCTGATGCGCTTGTACGGCCCCACGGGGCGGGCGGAGTGGTGCACCGCGTTGGTCAGCGCCGGTGCGAGCGTGTCGGTCACGAGGCTCGACTTGCCGGAGCCCGAGACGCCGGTGACCACGGTGAATGTGCCGAACTCCACGGAAGCCTTGACGCGCCGCAGGTTGTTGGTCGTGACGCCCTCGATCGTCAGCGCGCCGCGTCCGGGATTGCGCCGCTCCGCCGGCAGGCGAACCATGCGCTCCCCCAGCAGGTAGCGCCCGGTCAGCGAGTCGGGGCACGCCATGATCTCCTCGGGAGTTCCCGCGGCGACCACTTTGCCCCCGTGTTCGCCGGCCCCCGGCCCCATATCGACCACGTAATCTGCGGCCCGTATCGTATCCTCGTCGTGCTCAACGACAATGACCGTGTTGCCGAGGTCGCGCAGGCGTTTGAGCGTTGCGATGAGGCGCTCGTTGTCGCGCTGGTGCAGGCCGATCGAAGGTTCGTCCAGAATGTAGAGAACCCCCATGAGACCGGCGCCGATCTGCGTGGCGAGACGAATGCGCTGGGCCTCGCCGCCCGACAGCGTTGCAGACGCGCGGTCAAGGGTCAGGTAATCGAGGCCGACGTTCGCCAAGAACGTCAGGCGCGCGATGATCTCCTTAACGATGGCGGCACCGATGGCGAGCTCGCGCTCGCTGAGCTCGAGCCCTTCAAAGAAGGCAAGCCCCTCGCGCGTGCTCATGCGGCACACGTCGTAAATCGACTTGCCCCCGACCGTCACGGCGAGCATCTCGGGCCGCAAGCGCGCGCCATGGCACGCACGGCACGGCTCCTCGCGGATGTATTTCTCGAGCTTTGCCTTGGTGTTCTCGTTGGTCGTCTCGATATAGCGCTCGTAGAGGATGTTGCGCACGCCCGCGTACTTGGTGAACCAATGCGTGTCGCGGCCGTCTTGGGTGTGGTAGTCGACGCGCATCTTCTTATCGCCCATGCCGTCGAGAAACACCTTGCGCACACGGGCGGGCAGGTCCTTCCAGGGCGTGTTCTCGTCGACCTTGAGATGGCGGCAGAGGGCGGAGAATATCTGCGGGTAATAGTTGGAGCGCCCGAAGAAGCTGCCGAAGACGCCCTCGGCGATCGAGAGGTCCGGGTCCTCGATAAGCGCCTCGGCGTCGACGACCTTCTTGAAGCCCAGGCCGTCGCACTCGGGGCACGCGCCGTACGGGGCGTTGAAGGAGAAGTCGCGGGGCTGGAGCTCGTCGATCGAATGGCCGTGAACGGGGCACGCGAGCGCCAGGGAGTACTCGAGGAGCTCGCCCTCGGTGCCTTCGGGCGCGTCGCGGTCAGGAAGGAGGTACACGCCCACGTTGCCCGAGCTCAGCTTCGTGGCCTGCTCGACGGCCTCCGCGATACGGCCGAGCGAGGTGTCCCGGATCACGATGCGGTCCACGACGACCTCGATGGTGTGCTTGAACTTCTTGTCGAGGTCGATCGGATCGTCGAGGGAGCGCACCTCCCCGTCAACGCGCACGCGCGAGAAGCCCTCGCGACGGAGGTCGTCGAGAAGCTTCACGTACTCGCCCTTGCGGCCGCGCACCACGGGCGCCAGCACGTACGCGCGCCTCCCGCTGCCGGCGGCGAGAATCTTGTCGGCAACCTGGTCGGTCGTCTGCTTCTCGATCACCCTCCCGCACTCAGGGCAGTGAGGAATGCCGATGCGGGCGTACAGCAGGCGCAGATAGTCGTAGATCTCGGTTACCGTGCCCACCGTGGAGCGCGGGTTCTTGCTCGTGGTCTTCTGGTCAATGGAGACGGCGGGAGAAAGGCCGTCGATGGAGTCGAGGTCGGGCTTGTCCATCTGCCCGAGGAACTGGCGCGCATAGCTCGAAAGCGACTCGACGTAGCGGCGCTGGCCCTCGGCGAAGATGGTGTCGAAGGCGAGCGAGCTCTTGCCCGATCCCGAAAGTCCGGTGATGACGACAAGCTGGTCGCGCGGAATATCCAGATCGACGTCGCGCAGGTTGTGCTCGCGCGCGCCGCGAATAACGATCGAAGATTCAGACATGGCTGATCCCTTTCTGTTCCATAAGGGATAAGTCTACTCGCGGGCTGCGCGCCCTCGAACGCGCGTCCGGAGTATCACGATAAATCTACCGCATGCGCACGGCGCGATACGGAAGGCAAACGCGCTAAAGGGGGTACAATAACGTCCGATCACCCGCACACCCACTAGGAGGCACGAACATGGCAGAGCAGCCAAACTCCATGGCGTTCGAACGCAACGCCCTTTCCGACGTCAAGCGCGTCATCGCCGTACTCTCGGGCAAAGGCGGCGTCGGCAAGTCCATGGTCACGGGCATCCTCGCAACCGAGCTCGCGCGTCAGGGCAACAAGGTCGGCATTCTCGACGCCGACATCACCGGCCCCTCTATCCCCAAGATGTTCGGCATGAGCGGTCGCCACTGCAGCGGCGTGGGCAACCTCATCCTGCCCGAAGTCTCCGACGGCGGCGTCAAGGTCATCTCGTCGAACCTCATGCTCGCCAACGAAACCGACCCCGTCCTGTGGCGCGGCCCGGTTATTGCCGGCGCAATTCGCCAGTTCTGGACAGACACGGCCTGGGGCCCGCTCGACTACCTGCTTGTCGACATGCCCCCCGGAACCGGCGACGTTGCCCTCACGGTGTTTCAGTCCCTTCCGGTCGACGGCATCGTGGTCGTCACCAGCCCGCAGGACCTTGTCTCGATGATCGTTGCCAAGGCGGTCAACATGGCGAGCAAGATGAACGTCCCCATTCTCGGCGTCATCGAAAACATGAGCTACGCCCTGTGCCCGCACTGCGGCGAGAAGATCGAGCTCTTTGGTACGAGCAAGCTCGAGCAGGTGGCAGAGTCCTACGGCATCTCGGTTCTCGGCCGCCTGCCGATCGACCCCGCGCGTGCCGCTTCGTGCGACGAGGGAACCTTCGAAACCGTCCTGCCCCAGGGATTGCTCGCCGACGCGCTCACGGCATGCGCCAACGTGCCCGAGCGCGATAACGGCGCCGACCTCGCCTCCGATGCCAGCGTGCCAGACGCTGCGGACGCAAGCGAGCCGGGAGCGTCTTGCCACGAGTCGCCCATCCACATGTCGGACGCACCCGCCCGCAACTAACCCATGAACCGAAAAGCATCGGACAAGCGGGCAAGGCATAACGACCAACCGATCGCCCCGCTCGCCTATGACGTCGTCGTCGTGGGCGGCGGGGCGTCTGGCCTCTGCGCAGCTTTGGCAGCGGCGCGCGAAGGTGCCCGCACCGCCGTCGTCGAGCACGACGTGGAATGCGGGCTTCCGATACTCGCAACCGGAAACGGGCGCTGCAACCTTTCGAATGCCGATCTTTCGGCAGAGCACTACCGGCATCCGGCATACGTGCGCGCAGTATTTGGGAGCTCGCCCGAAGCGGACATCGAGAAGCTCTTCTCATCTGCGGGCCTTCTCACCGTTGACCAGAACGGCTGGATCTTCCCGCGCAGCAAACGTGCCGAGTCGGTCCGGTCGGTGCTTTTGCGAGCGTGCGCAGATACTGGCGTGAAGACCATATGCTGCGCGAACGTCGAGAGCATCGAGCCGCATCGCACCTGGCACCTTCGCGTCTCCGCACCGCGGCAAACGGTGCGGCGCCGCAACGGCGAGAACGACCGCAAACTCAGGCGTCGCGCGCAAGAAGCCCCTCGCCACGAGCTCGAGCTCCGCGCCCCCGCGATCGTCATCGCCACCGGAGGAAAAGCAGGCGTATGGGCAGAGATGCTCGATCTGCCCCTGGAACCCGAGTCCCCCGTTCTCTGCCCCATCGCATGCGCCTCCCCGCTCCTTAATACGCTGGACGGAACACGCGTCGACTGCGAAGCGACGCTCATACGAAAAGGCCGCGCCATCTGGCGGGAGACCGGCGAAGCGCAATTCCGCTCGTTCGGACTCTCGGGAATCATGGCGTTCAACCTCTCGCGGCGCGTGACGGCGGGAGACACCATACGCCTCAATTTCACGCCGGAGATTACCGAGGAAGCGCTTGCAGAGCTGCTCGCCAAGCAATTCGGACCAAACGGAGAACACGGCACGACCTGGCTCGACGGCGTGCTTCCGCCTGCGCTCGGTAAGGCGCTTATCGAATACGCGCGCAGCCGCGCGGCCCAGAATACAGGGCTCGCGCGCGATGTCGCACACCTCTGTACGCATTGCGACCTCACGGCAACCGGACTCGCCGACGCCGAACGAGCGCAAGTTACGCGCGGCGGACTCTCGCTGACCTCTTTTGACCCTGCGACGCTCAAGGCAAAGGGAAGGCCGGGCCTATACGCCGCCGGAGAAGTTCTCGACCAAGACGGAGACTGCGGCGGATACAACCTCGCCTGGGCCTGGCTCACCGGCCTACGCGCCGGTGCATCTGCCGCCCGCGCCGCAGCCGCTCTGCGATCACCCGCAGCGAACACCTCATACCGGTAAGGAGCGCCATGCTTGAGCTCTCTGAGATTCGACTCCCCCTGAACTCATGCACCACCGAACAGCGCATGCTCAAAGCATTGCGCCGAGCGATCGCGCGAGCTCTTCGCTGCGACCCGAGCACCCTGAACTCGGTGCAGCTCCATCGCAGATCAATAGACGCCCGGCATCGCAACGACGTCCGCATCATCGCAACGGCGCGCTTCTCCCTTCCCCAAGAAGAGACCGCCCTTGCAAAAACTCAAGGCAGCATCGCCAAACACCTCAGAAGAGTGGAAGATGATCGGGCGCAGTTTCCCGAGCGGCTGCGAGTCATAACGGGCGGGCCGCGCGTGGTCGTAGTAGGAGCCGGATGCGCAGGTCTCTTTGCCGCCCTGACCCTTGCGCACGCAGGTCTCTGCCCCCTCCTCATCGAGCGCGGCGACGGCTCGCGTGACCGCACCGAAGCCATAGAGCGGTTCAATAAAACAGGCGAGCTCGACCCAAACAGCAACATTCAGTTCGGTCTCGGCGGCGCAGGCACGTTCTCCGACGGCAAGCTTTCAACCGGAACTAAAAACGCCTCGCATCGACTCATTCTCGAGACGTTCGTCAAGGCAGGCGCACCCGCAAACATTCTCGTCGATGCCAAGCCGCACATAGGCTCGGACATTCTTCCCCGCGTCGTAGAGGAAATTCTCTCCGAGATCAAAGCGCTTGGCGGGGAGGTGCGCTTCCGCACGCGGCTCGCAGGCATACAACGCACCGACCGCATGAGCTCCATCGTCACCTTGGATGAAAGCGGACGGGAGGAGCACGTGCCCTGCACGCACCTCGTGCTCGCGACCGGACATTCGGCACGCGACGTCTACAGCCTGCTCGCACAGGAGCGCGTGGTGCTTGAGCGCAAGACGTTTGCCGTCGGCGTTCGCATCGAGCATCCGCAGCGCACTATCGACCGCGCTCTCTACGGCTCGTATGCGGGACACCCCGCCCTCGGCGCCGCGCCCTATAAGCTCGTGGCCCATCTGCCCTCCGGCAGAACAGCGTACTCGTTCTGCATGTGCCCCGGAGGCACCGTCGTTGCCGCTGCATCAGAAGCCGGAGGCGTGGTCACCAACGGCGCGAGCCTCCATGCGCGCGACGGGAGCAACGCAAACGCAGCGCTTCTCGTCAACGTTTTGCCCGAAGACCTGCCTGGCACGGACGTTCTCGCCGGCGTCGAGCTGCAGCGCCGATGCGAGCAGCGCGCCTATGAGATGGGTGGCGGCGCCTACAAGGCCCCTGCGCAGCTTCTCGGGGATTTTTTGGAAAGGCGCGCCAGCACGCACGGCGGATCAGTGCAGCCGACCTACCCTCGCGGTGTGACGTGGACGTCTCTCGACCCCCTGCTCCCCAAGCATGTTATCGAGTCGCTGCGGCAGGCATTTCCGGTGTTCGAGCGTCGCATCCGCGGCTACGCGATGCCAGACGCCGTGCTCACCGGCGTAGAAACCCGCTCGAGCGCCCCCGTGACCATAGCGCGCGACCGCTCATGCCAAGCGCTCGGCATTGAGGGTCTGTACCCTTGTGGGGAGGGCGCCGGCTACGCCGGCGGCATTATGAGTGCGGCAACGGACGGCATCCGCTGTGCCCAAGCGCTCATCGAGAGCGTATCCGACTCCTGACAACCGAGAAGGCGGTGCAAAGGCGCCGGGCAACGCACCTCAAGCGCAGTAGGCAGTCTCTCGCTCTCGGATCATAAAACAAGCGGGGTCCTTGCGGGCCCCGCTGCAGGATGCTTCTGTACGCAAAAGCTTATTACTTAAGATCAATGGTGTTGATCGTCTCGACCAGGCGCTCGAACTCGCGCGCTTCTCCCATGCCGGTCAAAAACGCCATGCCGCTGAACACCGGCACGCCAAAGTCCTTATCGGTCTTTACAACCGGCATGACGATGTCGGCAGCGCCTTGAGCAACATAGTCGTCGATCTTGGCCATCTCAACTGCCTTGAGAACCGCCGGAACGCCGCGCTCATCGAGCATCTTCTGCACCTTGGCGGCAACAGCCGCAGAGGTGGTGATACCGGAACCGCAAGCAACGAGAATGCTGACCATATGTACTCCTTAAAGCTCGAGGCGCTTCCTTAGCGCAACCTAAGGCCAGTGTAGCACGCTTTCTCTGAGAAACTTCTCTAATGGACAACCTCACTCAAAATGATGCACAAAGGCAGTGTAGAGGTCCTCGGGCGACTTCTGGCTTAGAAGTTCGGAAACGCTGTCGCCGCTCATAAAGAGATCGATAAGCTGCTGAAGCATCTGAAGATGCCCGCCTTTGCGCGTAATGCCAAGATTGACGATAAGCTCGGCTTTAACGGGATCGCCCATGCCGCCCATAAACTCAAACGTCACCGGCTTGAGCGGCCTCACGAGCGCGATATAGGACCTCAGAACATGCTCGGGGTCAACATGCGGGATCGCCACCGATCCGCCGGGAAATGTAAGGCCGGTCGGATACGTACGCTCACGTTGCTCAATAGCCTCGCGCCACGTTGGGGCAACATAGCCGCCTGCCGCCAGACGGTGCTCGAGCGCGTCAAACAACTGGGCACTGTTATCGACGTCAAGGTCGACAAATACAAGGTCGGGACGAATGAGCTCGCGCGCACCCGTCGCATGCAGCGTATCAGAAGCCCCCATGGCCGATCGTTACGCCTCGGTACGTGCGCCATCAAGCGCAAGGTTCTTGAACTGGCGCTCGCGCACCGCCCTCTTGGAGGGAGCGACGCCGCTCAAGCGAACAGCGCCGTACAGGAAGCCGAATCCAGAAAGAAACAGGCTCAGGCAGCTCAGAATCTGCGTCATGCTCTCGCCGCCCACGCAAAAGAGATTGAGCAAAGAGACAACCACCACGCAGGCTGCGACTGCGAGAACCGCGGGCCAGATGCCGGCGAGCTTGCGATCGATCTCAAGCCCGACAAACGTTACGTACGCTCCGAGGAACAGGCCGACGAAGGCCCACACCTGGGAGGAGATGACAAAGTCGTACGGAAACGAAAGCTCCCACAGACCGACGACGAACATAATGGCTCCCATGACAGGCTCGACCAGCCCAAGCACCCAGGTCGAACGCGATACGAAAGAGCCGATAAGCGCCAAAACGCCAAAAACGATGAGGAACCACGGCAGTTGGGCAAGTACGCCCACGATCCCGTTTGTCGGCGTCACCATAAAGAAGCCCTGCCCTCCCTGGGCGGGCGTGATAAACAGATAGAACGCCAGCACCCAAGAGAACAGCGTCATTGCCCACAGGCCCCACTTTACGTTCCAGAGCTTTCGCGCGATGATGTCCCCCATGGCTTCCCCTCAAATTGCTATACGACTACAGCGGCAAAGCCCGCAGCTCACACGGGCACTTGGTAAAAGTTTACGCCGATCTCGGTTAATCTGCAAGATTTGCGCAGGTCAACGATACCGTTTAGGCTGTCAGCCAGCAACGCTCAGTGCTTTGTTCCCCGGCCGCGCCTCTTACGGCCGCCGCCGAACGCCGAACCCTTGCGTGCATCCTTGCGAAGCCGCGCGATCACGTCGTCTTCCGAGGTTCCCTCTACGGCAGCACGAAGATGCACAAGACGATCGCGCAGAAGAGCCGCCTGTTCAAAGTCCATGGCGGCGGACGCCGCACGCATGTCCTCCTCGAGGCCCTGCATCACGCGCAGCAGCTCCTCACGCGGCAGCTGGGACAACTCTTCGGCGAGGGCGGCAGAGGCCGCGGAGCGCTCCTCGTCTTCGACCGGCGAGTAAAACTCCCCATGGCCAAAACTGTCGCCACGCGAGCGCTTCTTCTCGTCGAGCGTGTCATCCGCTTCAGCAATAAAGCTCGAGATATCGTTGATAGCCTTGCGAACCGTCTTGGGCTCGATCCCATGCTCCTCGTTAAAGCGCATCTGGATGGCGCGCCTGCGCTCCGTCTCGTCGATCGCTTCGCGCATTGACTCGGTAACCACATCGGCGTACATGATGACGTGCCCGTCGGCGTTGCGCGCAGCGCGCCCGATGGTCTGGATAAGCGAGCGCCTGTTGCGCAGAAACCCTTCTTTATCGGCATCAAGAATAGCTACCAGCGATACCTCGGGGAGGTCGAGACCCTCGCGAAGCAGGTTGATGCCCACCAGCACGTCGATTTTGCCCTGGCGCAAATCGCGCAGGATCTCGACGCGGTCCATCGTAGCCGTATCGGAATGCATGTAGTTAACCTTGATGCCCGCATCGAGCAAATGGTCCGTGAGGTCCTCGGCCATGCGCTTGGTCAGCGTCGTAACCAATACGCGCTCGTGGCGCGCCGTGCGCTCTCGGATCTCGTCAAGCAGGTCGTCGATCTGCCCGCGCACGGGCCGTACGTCGATGCTCGGATCCAGAAGTCCAGTCGGTCTGATGATCTGCTCAACGTTGTTCTGGCTCACGCGGAGCTCGTAGTCGCCGGGGGTGGCAGACACGTACACGAACTGGGGAATCCGCGCCTCGAATTCGTCAAAACGAAGGGGGCGGTTGTCGAGAGCCGAAGGAAGGCGGAATCCGTGCTCAACCAGCGTGACCTTGCGCGAACGGTCGCCTTCGTGCATGCCGCGAATCTGCGGCACGGTCACATGGCTCTCGTCGATGATGCAGAGCATGTCTTCAGGAAAGTAGTCGATAAGCGTGTACGGCGGCTCTCCGGGCTTGCGACCGTCCAAATGACGCGAGTAGTTCTCGATGCCGTTGCAGTAGCCCATCGTCTCGAGCATCTCGAGATCGTATGTCGTGCGCTGCTGCAAACGCTGCGCTTCGAGGAGCTTGTCCTCGGCCTTGAGCTCGGCAACGCGCTGCTCGAGCTCGTCTTCAATGGTTTTAAGCGCCGCGCGCACCTTCGGCTTCTCGGTAACGTAATGAGAGGCGGGCCATACGGGAATCGCCTCGTATTCTCTGAGAATCTCGCCCGTGACCTCGTCGATCTCGGCAATGAGCTCGACCTCGTCGCCAAAGAACTCAAAACGCAGCGGATGCTCCGCGTACGGAGGCCAAACGTCAACAACGTCTCCACGAACCCTGAAGGTGCCTCGCGAGAGATCGAAGTCGTTGCGGTCGTATTGAATATCGATAAGGTCGTGGATGAAGTCGTCGCGCTCCAGGGGAACCTTGCGATCAACGTTGGGAGCCAACCCCGCATAGTCCTCGGGACTACCAATACCGTAAATGCACGACACCGATGCCACGACGATAACATCGCGGCGCGACAGGAGCATGGCGGTCGCCTGATGCCTGAGCTTCTCGACCTCCTCGTTGATCGAAGCGTCTTTCTCGATATACGTATCGGATTGCGGAACATAGGCTTCGGGCTGGTAGTAGTCGTAGTACGAGACAAAATAGACGACGCCGTTGTTGGGAAAAAACTCCTTGAGCTCGCTTGCGAGCTGAGCTGCGAGCGTCTTGTTGGGGGCCATAACCAGCGTAGGCTTGCCAACCGCCTCGATGGTCTTTGCCATGGTGTAGGTCTTGCCGGAGCCCGTCACGCCAAGAAGCACCTGGTAGCGATCTCCCCTGTTGATGCCCTCGGCAAGCGATGCAATGGCCTCCGGCTGATCGCCCGCAGGCTTATAGGGAGAAACAACTTCAAACTCTACAGGGTCACCGTCGACACCAAAGCGCCGCAGAGTGCCGCCAACGCGCGTGATAGATTCAGACATAGGTCCTCTTTTATCAGAAGCGAACATCTGTACTTAAGTATACGCGGGCATGAGCAAGGCGCAAGCTATGAGGAACTACGTCTGAACCCTAGAATCGATCGCCGTAAAGCTCTTGGTATCGCTCTTGAGCGTTCTGAACGCGCACCAAATACGCTTGGGTCTCAGGGTAGGTGATGGCATTATGCAGCGCTCCGCCTTGACTCGACCAATAGTCGACATTGGCAAGGCCCGCGTTGTAAGCCGCAATAGCCCTGTCAACATTGCCATCGAAGTACGAAAGCAAATAGCTCAGATACGCCGTGCCAAACTCGATGTTCACCTCGGGATCGGTGAGATCGTCTACCGAATAGTCGGCCCCGTTAACGATGCCTTTCAAGATCATATCGGTAGCCGTGTCAGGCATAAGCTGCATAAGGCCAACCGCGCCACGGTGCGACTGCGCGCTCTCATCCCATCCTGACTCCGAGTCGATGACAGCGCATACCAAAAAGGGATCCACACCGTAACGCTCGCTAGCCGAAGCAATAGCGCCCTCGTGATACAGGGGATACACCATCTGCATCAAAGGAGCGGGGGCATAGGAGTAAAGATACGCGCAACCGCCAAGAGTAAACGTGAGCACGAGAGGGAGAAGCCGGTACCACGAAAAGAAGCGAACGCGCCTCATAAGCAGTCAGCCCCAGCTTCTTCATCGCAAACAGGCAGCAAGCCCCTCTCCGACATCCAACGATCAAACCAGACAAAGAGTCCGTCGTCGTCGACGCTGTTGTCATACACCGTATCGGCAT
>CASEEV010000042.1 GCA_949287065.1 uncultured Collinsella sp. | reverse complement strand
GTTTGCGGAAGGACCTGCGGAAACGCCGAGCCCGGCTCCGTTTTTCAATGTCAACCCGAACGCGGCTTGCGGAAGGGCCGGGCACATGGCCGAAGGGCGGATCCGCACGGGGCCGAGAACGGGAGCCGACGACAGCGCGCATGTGCGGCGCCTCCGCCCGGAGGCCATGCGCCCGGCCCGGCGGGATGCGGGGCGGTCCCGGGCGGCCGGGAAGACGCCGATCCCAGCATCCCGCCGAGGTTTCGACGGTTATTCGAGTATTTTTCGGGAACCGCCGAGTAGGCCGAGATCGGGCAATGCTCTGACCTGCGGGAACGTTAGGCGAAAGCCCCGGTCTACTCGAGGTGCCGCCAAAAGTACTCGAATAACCGTAAAAGTTTAGCTAGGAGGCGCTAGAAAACAGGTTTTCAGAGGTTCGCTCAGCCAGGTTCGACGATGCTAAGCACTCCCATACGACATGCGCCACGGTTCCGACAAAACAACGGGTCATTTTGTCGGAACCGTGGCGTCGGTGCAGGACAATTGTCGGAACCGTGGTGTCGGTCGACAGGTTGCAGCCGGTATGTCCTGTTCAACAGGCCGGCTGTGAGCGAAACGGGTATGTCCGTCGGTCACAATTGACCCGACAGGATCGGCAGGGGCGGTTCTAGCTGAGGTTACCGCTCGTTTTGCTTCTTGACCAAACGTTCGACGAGGGCGGCGATGCCGTTGGCGTCGTTGATGTCGTAGATGATCTCGGGTGCGCCCTCTTGCCGGGCCTTGCGGGCCAGGCGCTCGTCGCACGCAAGAGCCACGGTCTGCTCGTCGAGCAAGTCGAGCGAGTTCTTGCCGCGCAGGTCGTCCACGCCTTCTCGTGCTACGACTACGTTGGCGAGGCCCGCCGACTTGTAGCCTTCGACGATGACCACGTCTACGTCGGTGTAATGGGCGAGAAGCTCCCGTACGTCCTGCTCGCGCTCGGTGTCGCGATATTCGGCGCAGCGGTCGGGAGAGACGATCGCCACATGCCTGCTGCCCGCGCGCGCGTGGCGCCAAGAGTCCTTGCCGGGGGCGTCGATGTCAAAGCGCGCATGGCCGTGGTGCTTGACGGAGCCGACGCGCAGGCCGCGTGCCGTGAGGTTGGCAATAACCTTCTCTACCAGCGTGGTTTTGCCCGAGTTCTGGTAGCCCACAAACGCAAACGCGGGGGCATGGGGTTTGACGACCGCACCCGCCGAGGCCTCTACCCAAGAGCTGTCGCATGAGGGGACGGTAAACTCGTCGGCAGGGTTTGCGCCGCTCCCGCGTGCCGCCCCCTCGCCAGCAGGAGCCGCATCGGACCTCGTTTCGCCACAGGTCGCTGCCTCTGCCCCCTTGCGCTCCCAAAGACCGCTCCTGCCGCCCTCCTTGCGCAGCAGGCGCACGTTTACGATCTCCATGCCCCGGTCGACCGCCTTGCACATGTCGTAGATCGTGAGGCACGCCACGCTCGCCGCGGTGAGCGCCTCCATCTCGATGCCGGTCACGCCGGTCACTCCGGTGGTTGCTGTCACGTGGAATCCCGTGCGGCCGTCGGTGCGCGCATTCGGTCCGAGCGGCTCGATCTCAACTTTCGCCTTGGTGATCATGAGCGGATGGCACATGGGGATAAGGTCGCTCGTGCGCTTTGCCGCCATAACGCCGGCGATGCGCGCGCAAGCAAGTACGTCGCCCTTCTTTGCGTGATCCTCGAGCACCATTGCCTGGGTCTCGGGGTGCATGAGAATGGTGCCCTCGGCTACGGCGATGCGCTTGGTAACGGCTTTGTCCGACACGTCGACCATCCGCACGTCGCCTTGCTCGTCTACATGGGTAAGTGTGTCGCGGTAGGCGTCGCGTTTGCTCTGGGCGCACATGGGCTTCTCCTCGAGTCGGGTGGTTGGCAGGGCGGTGGCGCCGAGCCTGGGCGTCGGGCAGCGCAAGGCTCAGCGGCACGCATGGGGGTGATCGCGCTTTTTTGGTACTCTACCCGCCGATCTGCGACATGAAACGGGCGGTTCCGTCGATAAGGCCGTGCGCTTCGGGCTTGTGGACGAGCGCTGCGCGGTAGATCGCGAGAACATCGTCGTCGCTGCCGAAGCGGAGTGCCTCGCGCACCGGGTACTCGTCGTCGGAGAAAAGGCACGGCCGAATGGTGCCGTCGGCCGTGAGGCGCAGGCGGTTGCACCGGCTGCAAAAATGGTTCGACATGGCGGAGATGAACCCCACGGTGCCCGCAGCCCCCGGGAAGCGCCAGTAGCGCGCAGGCCCGGCCCCTAGGGGGACGTTGTCGGAGGCGGGCTCGAGTCCGGGCATGCCCTCGCGCGCTGCGTCGGCGTTGATGCGTTCGACCAGTTCGGAGGTGGGCACCACGTCGCTCTGCCCCCAAAGCGACGCGTCGTAGGTCGCCGACTCCGGGTCCAGCGCGCCGTGCGCGCGCGTCTCGTCGTTGCCGATGGGCATGTACTCGATAAAGCGCACGTGCAGGGGTCGGTCGAGCGAGAGCCGCGCAAAGCCGAAGATGTCCTGCTCGAGCCTGCGGACCACGACGCAGTTGACTTTGACGGGATCGAACCCGTGCTCAAGGGCGGCGTCGATGCCCGCGAGCGTGTCCTCGATCTTGCCGATGCGCGTGATGCGGCCAAACTGTTGAGGATCGAGCGTGTCGAGCGAGATGTTCACGCGGTCGAGGCCGGCGTTTTTAAGGGCGGGCGCGAGGCGGGGGAGAAGCACGCCGTTGGTGGTGAGAGCGATGTCCTCGATCTCGGGGATCGCTCGGATCTGCTGGATCAGGTCAACGATGCCCTTGGCAACGAGGGGCTCGCCGCCCGTGAGGCGGACCCGGCGGATCCCCTCGCGCGCCGCGAGCCCAACGAACCGCGTGATCTCCTCGATGCGCAGGAGCTCCTCGTGCGGGCGGTAGGGCACGCCGTTCTCGGGCATGCAGTACACGCAGCGCAGATTGCACTTATCGGTGACCGAGATGCGCAGGTAGTCGATGCCGCGCCCGTACGTGTCGCACAGATGCTCGCGCACGGGCGCACGGCTGCCTGCGCGAGCGGTGCACGGGGCGCTGCCGGTGTTTGTCTGCTCGGATTGCGTCATGGGGCCTCGCGGTGGATTACCGATATTATTCTCAATCCAGTATCATAACGCATCGCCTGGCGCCTTGCGTGACGAGAGATGCGGTCGAAGGGCCGTGCTTGTCGAGCGGTGCGGACGGGGTCGGCGCCGCATTTTGGGGCGCCCCTCGCAGGGCCGCTTCGCAGCGTGAGCGCGCTGGCCACCGGCCCGCCCTCCTCTGCCCGCCCGTTTCCCGCTCCGCCGCCCCCACGGCCGCAAACGTC
Source organism: uncultured Collinsella sp. (assembly GCA_949287065.1). Lineage (GTDB taxonomy): Bacteria > Actinomycetota > Coriobacteriia > Coriobacteriales > Coriobacteriaceae > CALUOB01. Next base: position 6,055 of record CASEEV010000042.1, on the reverse strand, counting down.
TCAAAACATGCCATGCGACGGGCGCGCCCGCCACGCCGTCTGAGAAAAACATGCCGACCTCGTCGATCAAGCGGCAGCCCCTCGCGCGCCTTTGCCATAATGTCGACAGAAGATAGCGCGCGTCGGCCGTGGCGGCGCTTTGCTTCCGCGCGCCACGGGCACCGCGGGGTGCGGCTTGCCCCGGGCGCCGTATGAAAGGAGCATCTGTGTACCAGCTCATCGCAGTGGACCTCGACGAGACGCTCGTGGGCCACGACGGGACGATCTGCCAGCGCAACGTCGACGCGGTGCGCGCGGCGCGCGAGCAGGGCGCGCGCGTTGTCGTGGCAACGGGCCGCGGTTACACGCTTGCCCACAGCGAGCTCAGGCGCCTCGACCTCTTTGACCAGCCGAACGAGTACACCATCAGCTTCAACGGCGGCGCCATTACCGAGAACGCCGGCGAGCGCCTGCTCTACTTCGAGGGCATCGGCAACGACCTCGCCGAGGCGCTCTATGCCGAGGGCGTGCGCCGCGGCATCTGCACGCACGTGTACACCAGGGACAAGCTCTACATCCTCAACCTCGACGCGTTCGACGCCCAGCAGATCGGCGGCAAGATGCCCTACGAGCAGATCGACTGGGAAGATCTCGCGCCCCTTCACGGCCAGGAGGTCGCCAAGGTTCTCTTCATGAGCCGCGACATGGCCTACCTGCATGAACTCGAGCAGGAGCTCGCTCCCATCACGGGCGACGCCTCGGCCACGTACTCCTCCAACCGCTACCTCGAGTACAACCACAAAGGCGTCAACAAGGGCTCCGGGCTTCTGCGTCTGGCCAACATGCTCGGCATCCCGCGCGAGCAGACCATCGCCGTGGGCGACAACCCCAACGACCTGCCGATGCTGCGCGCCGCCGGGCTCGGCGCGGGCGTTGCCAACGTGCTGCCCAGCATGCGCGGCGACTGCGACTACATCTGCGAGGCCGACTGCGACGAGGGCGGCGTGGCCGAGGTGATCGAGAAGTTCATTCTGAGCGCGTAGCCGTCCGACTCATCTCGTGCGCCTGTGCAAGGGCCCTGCGGCGAATGCCCGCAGGGCCCTTGTCTTTCTCGCGCAGGTACTTCTCGCTCAGGGGCTGTAGAAGTATCAGAATGTCTCATCGCTGTGTCAAAACGGCCCGCGTTCCCGAAAAGAAGTGCCCGATGCGCGCCTGTGCTCCCAGCTTGCGCGGGCTGAGGTTCATACTGTTGCCAAGGTCATGAGCCGTGCGTCCGCGCGGCTGAACGGAAGGAGCGCACATGGCTGTCAAGTTCCCCGAGGGCTTCTACTGGGGCGGCGCCACCGCCGCGACTCAGTTCGAGGGCGCCTGGGACGTCGACGGGCGCGGCCCGTCGGTCGACGATCACTTCATGGGCGGCAGCGTGGAGAAGCCGCGCGAGATCACGATCGACATCGACCCCGACAAGCTCTACCCCAACCACGACGGCATCGACTTCTACCATCGCTACAAGGAGGACATCGCGCTCTTCGCCGAGATGGGCTTCAACATGTTCCGCATGTCCATCTCCTGGAGTCGCATCTTCCCCACGGGCATGGAGGACGAGCCCAACGAGGCCGGCCTCGCCTTCTACGACAAGGTCTTCGACGAGCTCAAGAAGTACAACATCGAGCCTCTCGTGACCCTGAGCCACTACGAGATGCCCTACGCGCTGGTCGAGAAGTACAACGGCTGGGCTTCCCGCGAGCTTATCCCGCTCTTTGAGAAGTACTGCCAGACCGTGTTCGAGCGCTACAAGGACAAGGTCACCTACTGGCTCACCTTCAACGAGATCAACTGCGGCACCTCCGAGATGGGCGCCCTGTTCGAGACGAGCATGATCCAGGGCTTCGAGGGCCCAGCCTCCGCGATCACCCTCACCCCGCAGCAGTGCTACCAGGCGCTCCACCACCAGTTCGTGGCGAGCGGCCGCGTGGTGCGCTACGCCCACGAGCACTACCCGCAGTTCAAGATGGGCAACATGGACTGCTTCGTGCTCAGCTACCCGGCAACCTGCGATCCCAAGGACGTGCTCGCCAACGAGGCCGAGATGCGCCGCATGAACTGGTTCTGCTCCGACGTGCAGGTGCGCGGCGCCTATCCGAGCTACAGCTGGCGTTACTTTGAGGAGCACGACGTCAAGCTGCAGATGGAGCCCGGCGACCTCGAGGACATCAAGAAGGGCACGGTGGACTTCTACACCTTCAGCTACTACATGTCCTCCACGGTGAGCACGCACGACGATGTGGAGCAGACCGCCGGCAACATGACCTACGGCGGCAAGAACCCCTACCTCGAGGCGACCGACTGGGGTTGGCAGATCGATCCCGACGGCCTGCGCTACAGCCTCAACCTCATTTACGACCGCTACCAGATTCCGCTCATGGTCGTCGAGAACGGCATGGGCGCGCTCGACGAGGTCACCGACGACGAGAAGATCCACGACGACTACCGCATCAGCTACCTCAAGAAGCATGTGACCGCCATGGGCGAGGCCATTCACGACGGCGTCGACCTCATCGGTTACACCTGGTGGGGCCCGATCGACCTCGTGTCCGCCGGCACCGGTGAGATGCGCAAGCGCTACGGCTTCATCTACGTCGACAAGCACGACGACGGCACGGGCACCTACAAGCGCCTGCGCAAGGACAGCTTCTACGCGTACCAGAAGATCATCAAGTCGAATGGCACGGCCGGACTCGACTAACGGACTCGACGCTGCGGTCGCGTGCGGCGGCCAGGCTGGCCTTCAATCGTCGGCCATGACCACAAGGTCAATGGCCTCCTCTTTCGGACCACCCTGACTCGCCACGCGCGCCCTCGCTTTCGTGGGCTTTACCTGGTCCGCTTTGGCCAACCCCGAATGGGGTGGGCCTCGCTGTGTTGCAATCAGCCTGAGCGGACGGCTACTCGCTTGGGCAGACCTGCTCCGCTACGCGCTCCCTCGCCTTCCAGCAAGCAACCTGCTCCGCATCGGCCGGCTCCCTTCGGGGGGCCGGCCTTGCTTTGTTTTAGGCGCCCTGGCTGGCGGGCGATCTGCTCATCAGAAAGTTCATGAACAATCGAGCATGAAAGTCGGGAAACCGCAGGATCGGTCTGGGTGAGGGTGCGAAAGTTCGTGAACTTTCGCGAACGGAAGTCGGCCCTTCTCCCTTCGGCGCGCGCTGGCGGGGTCCTTCTGCAAACCGAAATCGGGTTGCACCTGAAAAGCGGGCTCGGTTTGCAGAACGACCTGCGGAAACCCCGAACCCGACGTCGTTTTTCAACGACAACCCGATCTCGGTTTGCGGAAAGGGCCGGGCGCATGGCCGCAGGGCGGATCCGCACGGGGCCGATCTCGGGATCCGACGACAGCGCGCATGTGCGGCGCCTCCGCCCGGAGGCCTTGCGCCCGGCCCGGCGGGATGCGGGCCTGCGAGGCGGCTCGTCGAACATCCCGTTTTGCCTTGCGCCCGGCCCGGCGGGATGCGGAGCGGTCTGAGACAGCTGCGAGGAGCTGATCTGTTTCATAATCGTTGCTATGGTGTCCGCAGCTGAGTATGAGGAGTGATATGTACGCTGAGTCGTTGTCGGTTGCTTCTACGATGCCGATCATGATCACGCAGACGGTGGCCATGTTCTTAATGATGGCCATTGGCATCGCGCTGCACGAGGCCAAGTACCTGAATCGCCGCGGCGCGCAGCAGCTCGCCAACATTGCCGTGTACGTTGCATCGCCCGCGGTCATGCTCGACGCCTTTGCGAGCGACTTCTCGTGGGATCGCCTGGTCAACGCCGGCCTCTGCGCCGCCCTCAGCGCGGCGTTCACGCTCGGCTCGGCAGCTGTAGCCTGGCTCGTGTACCGCGATCGCCAGCGTATCTCTCAGTTTGCGATCATGATCTCCAACATGGGATTCATTGGTATCCCACTCGTGCAGAGCGTGCTGGGGGAGGAGTACGTCTTCTACGTTTCGGCCGCCATTGCCGCGCAGGTGCCTATCTCGTGGACCTACGGTATCTGGCTCGTTTCGCAGGACAAGAGCCTTATGTCGCCCAAGAAGGTCCTCACCAACCCTGCGGTTATCGCCGTTGCCGTGGGTATCGTGCTCTTCTGCTGCTCGGTCAATCTTAATGGGGTGCTCCAGGTCACCGCGACCGACATGGGCAACCTCAACACGGGCCTCGCTATGCTCGTGCTCGGTGTCTACCTCGCCGAGACCGACATCCGAAGCCTCTTGCGCAACAAAACCCTCTACCTCACGAACTTTATCCGCTTGGCGGTGATCCCTGTGGCAATCATCGCGGTGATGGCGCTTCTGCCCATCTCCCTGGAGGTCAAGCTCGTGATCCTCATTGCCTTCGCCGCTCCCTGCGGCACCACCACGGCCATGTTCTCGCAGATGTTCGGCGGCGACTACCGCTTTGGCGCAGGCTTGGTGTCTCTGTCGACCTTGCTCTCGCTCGTTACGATGCCCATCATGCTCGGCATCGGTCTCATGGTGCTCTAAGCGCCGCGCCACAAACGGGCGCTTCTCAAACGGGTGCCTCTCGTTGCCGGACGCTACGGCGCCTTAGCGCTGGTTGGCCTCCCAGAGAAGGGCGAGCCCGCGGAGCGTCAGCTCGGCGTCCAGGTGCGTCTCATGTCCGAGAAGCGCCTGGACCGTCTCGGCTCCGTCGCCGGTGAGAACGACGGGGGCATCCCCAAGGTCGGTTTCCGCAGCGATCGCGTCGAGCAGCCCGTCGATGCGCGCCGCTTCGCCGAGCACGACGCCCGCCTGCATGGCCTCGCGTGTGTTCTTGCCCACGGCGTGCCGGGGCGCGCGCAGCTCGATCATCGGCAGGCGCGCCGCTGCCTTGGCGAGGGCGTCTGCGCCGAGGGCGATGCCGGGGGCTATGATGCCGCCGATAAACGCCCCGCTGGTATCGACAACGTCAAAGTTTGTCGTGGTTCCCAGGTCCACCACCACGACGGGCGACCCATGTGCCGCGCGTGCCGCAACAACGTTTGCCACGCGGTCGGCTCCCACTTCGCCCGGGTCGTCGTAGCGCATGGGGACGCCCGACTTGAGCCCGGGGCCCACGACCAGGGCGCGCGTGGGCGACAGGGCGTTCAGCGCGGTTCTCCACGCCTGGGTGACCGAGGGCACCACGCAGGAGAGAATCGCGCCGCCCAGTTCGCAAGCGGGCAGAAGCTCGAGCGCGTGGGCCGCTTGCACCCGCGCTTCGTCGGCGGTAACAGGTGCGAGCGTGGTAAACGCGCATGAGCCGAGAAGCTCCGGCGCGGCCCCTTTGCCCTTGTTCTGCGGCTCCGTGGCAAACAGGCCGAACCGCGTGACGGTATTGCCCACGTCAACAGTCAGAACGCGTGCGCTCGCTTGATCGGCCATGTTTTCCTCCGGTTAATCTCGGACTTAGCGCTAGAGCTGCCTTGCTCGCATTATACTGAAACGGTTTTGTCGTAACCCGACTCCCCGCTGAGAGGGGGAGCGGATATGCGAAGGAGAATGCATATGAGCGAGAAATGCTCGCGCGCCTCGTGGCGCGGGCAGCTGAGCCCCGTGGGCATTGCCATCGGCTGCGTCGGCTGCGTCATCATCACGGCGTCCTCGGTTTACACCGCCCTTAAAATGGGCGCGCTGCCGTGGCCGACCATTTTTACCTCCATTGTTGCGCTGTTTTTGCTCCGCGCCTTTGGGCATCGGAGCCTCAACGAGGCCAACGTCACGCAGATCGTGATGTCGGCCGGCTCCATGGTGGCCGGCGGCCTGGCCTTCACCATCCCCGGCATCTGGATGCTCGGGGCTGCCGACGAGGTCAGCTGGATCGAGATGCTCGTCGTGGCGCTGGCGGGCACGCTTCTGGGCCTCGTGTGCACGGCTGCGATCCGCCGGCGTTTCGTGGACGAGTCCGACCTCGAGTACCCCATCGGAACCGCTGCGGCCGAGACCCTCATGGCCACCAAGACCGGCGGCGTCACGGGCAAGCGGCTCTTTGGCTCCATGGGCCTCGCGGGTCTCTGGTGCATCGCGCGCGACGCGCTGGGCTGGATGCCCACGCT
>CASEEV010000041.1 GCA_949287065.1 uncultured Collinsella sp. | reverse complement strand
CGGCGCTCTGCCGGCAAGGAGAGCGGAGATAAGGGCGCCCCGGCGGCCTCCGGCTGGAGCCGCCTCGAGCGCGGAACGCTCGCCCTCAGGGTGGCCGCCGCGGCGCTGCTCGTGTGCATCGGCCTTGGGCTGGGCCCAATCGTGGCCGTGGTCGTGGTGCTTCTCGCCTTTGTGACCACGATCATGAGCGCACAGTCCGTGGGCCAGACGGGCATCGACCCGATGGAGATCTTCGGCCTCATCGTGCTTCTTGCCGTGGCGGCGTTCTCAAGCGCAAGCCAGGTGCAGCTCTTCTACGTTGCCGGCGTGGTGGCCGTGGCCTGCGGCCTGGCCGGCGACGTCATGAGCGACTTCAAGACCGGTGCCATCATCGGCACGAGCCCGCGCGCCATGTGGGTAGGCCAGGCCATTGGCGCACTTTTGGGCACCGTGGTTGCCGTGGCAGTGCTCTGCACGCTCGTGGCGGCATATGGCACGGGCGCGTTTGGCCCGGGTCAGATGTTCGTCTCCGCGCAGGCGAGCGTCGTGGCGACGATGGTCTCGGGCATCCCCAGCGTGCCCGCCTTTGTGGTGGGGCTTCTCGGCGGCGTGGTGCTCTATTGGGCCGGGCTGCCCGCGATGATGTTTGGTCTGGGCGTCTACCTGCCGTTCTACATGTCGCTCACCGCGGCGATCGGCGCGTGCGCGCGCTGGGTCTACGAGCGCGTCTGCGCGGCGCGCGGCGTTAAGGACTCCGAGGAGAAGGGCGTCGTCGTGGCATCCGGCGTGCTCGGCGGCGAGTCGATCGTGGGCGTGGTCATCGCGCTGGCGAGCGTGGTTGCGGGCCTCGCGGGGTAGAAGGGGCGTTGCATGTCTACAGTTGACTGCGGTATGCGCGTTACTGGATAAAGCAAGCAAAAGTGCTGATATAGATGCATGAAAACGATTGCATAATTTGAGGAATGAGCTTGCAGCTTTCCGATTCTCCTCGTATGATGAGCCTAGGGATTTCCATAATGTGGAAAAGGAGAGCTTCCTATGGGTCTGTTCGACATGTTCAAGAAGAAGGCTCCGGCCGCGCCCGCCGGCCCCGCCCCGGTAACCGCTCACGCTGATGCCAACACCCTCGCCGCTCCGGTCACGGGCAAGGCCATCAAGATGACCGACGTGCCCGACCCGGTCTTCGGCGCCGAGGTTCTCGGCAAGGGCTGCGCCATCTGGCCCGACAACGAGGTCGTCTACGCGCCGTGCAACGGCACCGTCACCGTCACCATGGGTCACGCCGTGGGCCTTATGAGCGACGACGGCGTCGAGGTTCTCGTGCACGTGGGCGTCGACACCGTCAACTTGCAGGGCGAGGGCTTCAAGGGCTTCGTCAAGAAGGACGACCGCGTTACCGCCGGCCAGCCGCTCCTGCAGTTCAGCAAGGACGCCATTGCCAAGGCGGGCTACAAGGACAGCGTGGTTCTCGCCGTCTCCAACACCGCCGAGTTCGCCGACGTCCAGATGATCGTCGACCCCGACTCCGCCGTTTCCGCGGGCGACGCCGTGGTCAAGGTCGTGCGCAAGTAACCGACCGAGCGCATTGAGCCCCAGACGGGCAGCACGGTGCATGGCCGCGCTGCCCGTTTTGCTCTGAAGGGAGAGGCATGCAGTCGTTTGTCTACCGTGTGCGCGGCGTTGCGGGCCTGCACGCGCGCCCCGTGGCCCAGATCGCCGCCGAAGCGATGAGGTGGGCAAGCGCCGCCACCGTTCGCACGGACGGCAGGTCGACGGACGCGCGCAACCTCGTGGGCCTTATGGGCCTCGACGCGCGCCAGGGCACGGAGCTCACGGTAGAGGTCGAGGGCCCCGACGAGGAGGCCGCGGCCGAGGCGCTGCGCACGCTCTTCTGTTTCTAGCGATGCGCCCGGGCGTGACCGGTGCGGTGCCTTGCGGCGCCGTGCCCCTGTCGCGCCCCGCGGTTGCGGCGGGGCTGCGGGCAAAGTGTTTCCGTCTTGTTGGCCGGGCCGTGCGGGCGTGCGCTCGCGCGGCCCGCTCCGTATAATGATGCCCGTATGCAACGTGCCGCCCGCCCTGGTTCGCGCCAGCGGCCGGTGCGGCGAAGGAAGAAAGCGGGTATCCCGTGGCCCTTACGACTGAAGATGTGCGCGGCATCGCCGACTACGCGCGCATTGCCTTGGAGGGCGAGGAGCTCGAGCAGATGACGGCCTACCTCAACGACGCCGTTGCCATGCTCGAGCCGATCCTCGCCTATACGGCCGACGACGTCGAGCCGACCTATCACCCTATCGGCGACCTCTCCAACGTCATGCGCGCCGACGCGCCCGATCCGGCGCACGGCCTCTCGCTCGAAGCCGCGCTCGGCAACGCCGGCGCCTCGCGCGACCGCTCGTTCCGCGTCCCCTCGATTCTCGGAGACGGAGGTGCGGCGTAAATGGCCTGTTTTGACGAACTTACCGCGGCGCAGATCGCCGCCGGTGTCGGCGCCGGCACCTTCTCGGCCGAGGACGTGGCGCGCGCCGCGCTCGACGCCATTACCGCGCGTGACAAAAGCGTTGCGGCCTTTTTGCAGGTAACGCCGGAGGCCGCCCTCGAGGCCGCCCGCGCCACCGACGCCGCCCGCGCCCGGGGCGAGAAGCTCGGTCCTCTGGCGGGCGTGCCCGTGGCCGTGAAGGACACCATGAACCCGGTGGGCACGAGCACGACCTGCGCCTCACGTATGCTCGAGAACTACGAGAGCCCCTACACGGCCACCTGCGTGCAGCGCCTTATCGACGCGGGCGCAACGCCGGTGGGCAAGACCAACATGGACGAGTTCGCGTTCGGCTCCTCCACCGAGACCTCGGCCTTTGCCCGCACGAACAACCCGTGGGACACCGACCGCGTGCCGGGCGGCTCGTCGGGCGGCTCGGCAGCGGCGGTCGCCGCCGGCGAGGTGCCCCTTTCGCTCGGCTCCGACACGGGCGGCTCCATCCGCCAGCCCGCGGCGCTCTGCGGCGTGTTCGGCATGAAGCCCACGTACGGCGTGGTGAGCCGCTACGGCGTCGTGGCCTTCGGCAGCTCGCTCGACCAGGTCGGTCCCTTCGGCCGCACGGTCGAGGACGTGGCGCTCGGCATGAACGCGCTCGTGGCGGGCGGCTCCGATCCGCTCGACAGCACCTCGCAGCCCTGCGACACCGATTTTCTCGGTTGCCTCGATGAGGGCGTGGAGGGCGCGCGCGTGGGCGTGATCCCGCAGCTGCTCAATGCCGAGGGACTTTCTCCCGAGGTTGCCGCCGCCGTGCGCGCCGCCGCCGACAAGCTCGAGGCCGCGGGCGCCGAGATCGTCGAGGTCGAGCTGCCCCATATGGACGCCGCCATTGCCGCGTACTACGTCATCGGCCCCGCCGAGGCGTTCTCCAACCTCGCGCGCTTCGACGGCGTGCGCTACGGCTACCAGGAGCCGGGGTGCGCCACGCTCGCCGAGCAGAGCTCGCTTTCGCGCGCGCACGGCTTTGGCATCGAGGCCAAGCGCCGCCAGATGCTCGGCGCCTATCTGCTGTCGTCGGGCGTGTACGACGAGTATTACTTTGCTGCCCAGAAAGCGCGCACCCTCATCACGGGCGACTACCGCCGTGCCTTCGAGCGGGCCGACGTGCTGCTCATGCCCGCCGCGCCGCGCGCTGCGTGGCGCTTCGGCGAGATCTCCGACCCTACGCAGATGTACCTCTCTGACGTCTTTACCGTGCCGATCAACATCGCGGGCAACGGCGGCATCTCGGTGCCGCTCGGCCTCGGCTCCGACTCCGGCCTGCCCGTTGCCGCGCAGCTCGTGGCGCCTTCGTTCGGCGACGCCGCGCTCATTCGCTTTGCCGCCGCGCTCGAGCGCGCCTACGGCGCCGCGCCCGTGGCGCCTGCGTGCGCCGGGAAGGGGGGTGAGCTCAAATGAAGCAGCTCGCCGAGGTCCTGAAGGACTGGGAGGCCGTCATCGGCCTCGAGATCCACACCGAGCTCACCGCGCTCGACACCAAGATGTTCTGCAGCTGCAAGCTCAGCCACGACGACGAGCCCAACGCCAACGTCTGCCCCGTGTGCCTGGGCCTGCCGGGCGCGCTGCCGGTTCCCAACAAGAAGGCCATCGAGAGCATCGTCAAGGCCGGTCTCGCCACCAACTGCGAGATCCAGAAGCACTCGATGTTCTACCGCAAGCACTACTTCTATCCCGACATGGCCAAGAACTTCCAGACCACGCAGGGTCCCATCGCCTTCTGCATGCACGGGCACCTGGACCTCGAGGTCTCGGGCCAGGGCGCCGCGGAGCGCCCCGATTGCGCGTTCGGCAGCGGCGAGGCGGCGAGCCTCGCCTCGGCGTCAGCGGGCGCCACGGGCCTCTCGACCATGAAGACGGCCGACGCGCCTCGGGCGGGCTCCAGCCAGGGCACCTACGACACGGCGCTCGCCTCGGGCCCCGTGCGCGCGGAAGACGGCTCCTACACGGTTCCGATCCGCATCCTGCGCATCCATATGGAGGAGGACGCCGCCAAGATGGTGCACGTGGGCGGCCAGGAAGGGCGCATCGCCGACGCCGCCGAGAGCCTCATCGACTACAACCGCTGCGGCACCCCGCTCATCGAGCTCGTCACCGAGCCCGACTTGCGCACGCCCGAGGAGGCGCGCCTCTTCATGGAGAAGCTCCGCCGCATCTTCCTCACGCTCGGCATCTCGGACTGCTCCATGGAGAAGGGCTCCATGCGCTGCGACGGCAACGTGAGCCTGCGTCGCCGCGGCGAGACCCGCCTCGGCACCAAGACCGAGCTCAAGAACCTCAACTCCTTCAAGGCGCTTCACGACGGCCTCGAGTACGAGATCCGCCGCCAGGCCGAGGTGCTCGAGGAGGGCGGCATCGTCTACCAGGAGACGCGCCATTGGGAGCCCTCGCGCAAGCGCACCGTGGTCATGCGCGTCAAAGAGACCGCCGACGACTACCGCCTCTTCCCGGACCCGGACCTCGCGCCCTTCGATCTCACCGACGACTTCATCGAGCACTGCCGTTCCGAGATCCCCGAGCTTCCTGACGAGAAGCGCGCCCGCTACGAGGCGTCCTTCTCGCTGCGTGCGGCCGACGCCGCGCAGCTTGCAGGCGACCCGGAGGTGGCCCGCTTCTTCGAGGAGGCCATGGCGGCGAGCGACGCTGCGGCCAAGGGCGGCAAGGCCACGGCGGCCGATAAGCGCGCCCGTACCGTGGCGAACCTCATCCTGAACGAGCTCACGGGGTATCTCAACGCTGCCGGCACCGACGTGACCATCGCCACCGCGGGCATTGCGCCTGCGCAGATCGCCTCGCTCGCGGCGCTTCTCGCCGAGGACGCCATCAGCTCCAACCAGGCGCACGAGGTCTTTGGGATCATGGCCGAGACCGGCGACGACCCGGCCAAGATCGTCGACGAGCGCGGCATGCGCCAGGTGTCTGACGACGGCGCGCTCCTGCCGATCGTCGAGCAGGTCATCGCCAACTGCCCCGACCAGGCCCAGCAGTACCGCGACGGCAACCAGAAGGTCATCGGCTATTTGGTAGGCCAGTGCATGAAGGCGAGCCGCGGCAAGGGCAACCCCAAGCGCTTCAACGAGCTTCTCCGCGAGAACCTCGCGTAAGGGGCTCCACGAGGCGTGCGCCGCCCGTTGAAGAGGCGGCGCTTCTCGCCGCCGCGTGCGGTGGGCATTTCTCAACGTAGTAGTGCGGGGCGTTCTGCCGTAGGGTGGGGCGCTCCGCGACGCTTATCTGCCGTTCGGGTTGCATAAACGTTACGTCCAGGGTAGTTGCATCCGCCTGTGCCCTTCAGGTTTGATACAGTTCTGCGTATATCAGGACAATCTGCATGCGGGCGCGGGCGCAGCTCACTGCGGCCTCGCGTTCGCCCCAGGCGAAAGGACGCATCATGGGACGCAACCTTGATCTTTCGCGTCGCGGCTTTATCGGCGCGGCGGGCAGCGCGGCGGCGCTCGGCGTTATGGGCCTTGCGGGCTGCGGCAGCCAGCGCGCGAGCGAGGTCGGCTCTGCCGAGGGCGGCTCTGCTGGTGCAGCGACGCTCACCTACGGCGTGCGCACCGAGTCGCTCGGCCTCGACCCGGCGCTTGCGAGCTCCGACCCCGGTACGATCATGAGCCAGATGTACGAGGGCCTGCTCAAGTTCAACGATGACTGCACCGACGTCGTGCCGTGCCTCGCCGAGGACTGGAGCGTGTCCGAGGACGGCCTTACCTACACGTTCAAGCTGCGCGAGGGCGTTAAGTTCCACGACGGCACCGACTTCAACGCCGATGCCGTGGTGCGCTCCATCGACCGTCAGCTCGAGCCCAACCGCACCGACGAGATGGCCTACGCCTCCTTCGTCTTTGGCTCCGAGGATTCGGGCACGGGCGTCGAGTCCGTCGAGAAGACCGGCGATTACGAGGTCGTGCTGCACATGCGCGCCGCTTCCACGCCGTTCAAGATGAACCTCGCGATGCTCTTCGGCGCGCCGATCGTGAGCCCCACGGCGCTCGACGAGTACGACAACAACCTCAACGAGCACCCCTGCGGCACCGGCCCGTACAAGTTCGTCTCGTGGGACAAGGGCGAGAACATCCAGATGGAGACCTTCGAGGACTACTGGAACAAGGACAACATGCCCCAGTGCTCCAAGATCGTCTACCGCTTCATCCCCGAGCCGGCGAGCCGCGTCACGGCGCTCACCAACGGCGAGGTCGACATCATCGACGGCGTTGACCCGGCCATGATCGAGGAGGTCGAGGGCGCCGGCTGCGTCGGCGTGATCGACGACGCCTCGAGCCTCAACTACATGGCGTTCAACACCGAGGAGGGCGCCTTCGCCGACGTCGAGGCGCGCCGCGCGTTCTGCCAGGCGGTGAACATCGAAGAGATGGTCGAGACCCTCTACGGCGACTACTCCACGGTGGCGCACTCGTGCATGCCCGAGTCCATGGCGCCTTACGCGCAGGACATCGAGCGCCCCTCCTACGACCCGGATGCCGCCCGCGAGGCTTTCGAGAAGCTCGGCATCACCAAGGTTTCGATGCTCACGTACACCAACGCCCAGGACTACAACGTGGTGAACGGCCAGAACCTCGCCGAGACCATCCAGGGCTACCTTGCCGAGGTCGGCGTCGAGATGGACATTGCCGCCTACGACCTCACGACCTACAAGACGCGCCAGCAGACCGACAAGTACGACGTGTGCCTCGCCGGCTGGCTCTCCGACAACGGCGACCCTGACAACTTCATGAACCTGCTCGCCACCGACGCCGGCACGCAGAACATCGCACACTACTCCAACCCCGACTACGACGAGCTCATCGTCAAGGGCATCACCACGCCCGCGGGCGAGGAGCGCGACGAGGTGTACCGCCAGTGCGAGGAGATCGCGGCCGAGGACCTTCCGTGGATGGTCATCAGCCACGGCAAGTCGCTCGGTGCCACGTCTGCGAGCGTCCAGGGCTACACCGTGAACCCCCTGAGCTTCTACGACGCCGAGTTTATCTCCAAGCAGGCCTAAGGCAGAGCCGCCTCAGCCCGCATTGGCGCATCTACCCCGCATCGACGCACAAGCGCTCGCCCTTTCGTGGGCGGGCGCTTTTTTGTTTGTTGCTTGCCGCGGGGGTGCGGAGCTCTGCTCGCTCTCTCGGTTTGGGAGAAGAGCGGCCCGATCTCTGCGCAACGTCCCGGCTTGGGAGAATGGGCGCCCTGTGCCTTGCGCATCGTCCTTGCTTGGGAGAGCTCATCCTGTCAGAGACGAAAAAACGGCCCGTTTCTGCACAACGTCTCGGCTTGGGAGAGTTTGCCGGTTTCCAGGCGACGCGAGAAGTATTAAAACCCCAGGTAACGGCCGTCCTTCTCGCCCTCGGTTCTCCCAAGCAGAGAACTTGTGCACCCGTATTTCTCCCAAGCCGAGACGTTGCGTCAAAATAGGCGCCATTCGCTGCTCAAGAGGCCGTCGTTCTCCCAAAGCGGGACGATGCGCAGAGGAGAAGGCCGATGAACCGGCTCGACGGGCGTCTTCTTCTCCCAAAGCGAGACGATGTGGAGAGGTGAATGCGGCCAAGTCGGTTCAACGGGCGCTATCTCTCCCAAGCTGTGATGTAGCGCAGAGACGGTTACCCAGACGCGTCAGTTCGAGGGCGCTATCTCCCAAGGTGGGACGTTGAACAAGGGGAGATCAGGTGTGGCGAACCGAGAGGCGCCGTTTTCTCCCCAGCCGGGATGGCATGCGGGGCAGGGGAGAAGTGCTTCCTCAAAACCCCGCGCACCAGCGTTACAGCGACGCTCGAACAGCAGAAGAAGTGCGGCTCACGTGAACGAGCACGGCATCGCGAAGAGAGAATCACTGCCCACAATGGCCCTTGAGAATGTTACCAATGCGTTACGGCGGGGTTACGCATAGGTGAACGCTTTAATTCATTAAAGTAAATCCTCCGTGTGTTAGAAAACGGTAAGTTGCCGTTCAGATAGAGTTAAGGACGCTCCGTATAAAGGGAAGGAGAACTTCTATGGCTATGGCAGAAATTTCGAGAAGGCGCTTCGTCGAGGCTCTGGGCGCTGCGGGCGCTGTCAGCGCGTTCGCGCTGACCGGTTGCGGCAGCCAGCGTGCGAGCGAGGGCGGCTCCGCTGCTGCTGGCGGCACGGCCGACACCATCACGTTCGCTCAGGGCGCCGATCCGCGCGGCCTCGATCCGGCTTACGTGGACGACGGCGAGTCCGCGAAGATCATGTGCAACATCTACGACACGCTTCTTCGCTACGACACCGAGACCTGCGACATCGTCCCCGGCCTCTCCGATCTGCCCGAGATTTCCGACGACGGCCTGACCTACACCTTCAAGCTGCACGAGGGCGTCAAGTTCCACGACGGCACCGACTGCAACGCCGACGCGGTCAAGCAGAACATCGACCGTCAGCTCGAGCCCAACCGCACCGAGGACATGCCCTACGCCTCCTTCGTGTACGGCTCCGAGGACACCAATTCCGGCGTCGAGTCCGTCGAGGCTCCCGACGACACCACCGTCGTCATCACCCTGCGCGCCGCTTCCACGCCGTTCATCAAGAACATGGCGATGGCGCTGGCCGCCCCGGTTGTCGCTCCGTCCGCCTACGCCGACGGCGCCAACTCCAACGAGAAGCCCATCGGCTCCGGCCCCTACAAGTTCGTGTCTTGGTCCAAGGGCGAGAACGTCGTACTCGAGGCCAACGAGGACTACTGGGACGAGGAGCACAAGCCCCAGACCAAGAACGTCATCTTCCGCTTCATCGCCGAGAACTCCAGCCGCGTGACCGCCCTCAACAACGGCGAGGTCGATATCATCGACGGCATCGACGCCTCCGTGGTGCCCACCATCACCGACGCGGGCAACGAGCTGTTCGACGAGGACGGCATGAACATCAACTACATGGCGTTCCGTAACGACGAGGGCCAGTTCACCGACGTTGCCGCCCGCAAGGCCTTCTGCCAGGCGGTGAACGTCGGGGAGATGGTCAAGAGCCTCTACGGCGACTACGCCACGCCGGCCAACTCCGTCATGCCGATCTGGATGGCCCCCTACGACGAGGACATCGTCCAGACCGCCTACGACCCCGATGCCGCCAAGGCTGCCTTCGCCGATCTCGGCATCACGAGCTGCACCATGCTCACCTACACCAACCCGCGTCCGTACAACTCCATCGGCGGCCAGCCGCTCGCCGAGGCCATCCAGGGCTACCTGGCCGACGCCGGCGTTGACATGGAGATCGTCTCCTACGACTGGACGACCTACCAGACCAAGGTCGAGACCGACAAGTTCGACGTCTGCCTCTACGGCTGGACCGGCGACAACGGCGACCCGGACAACTTCATGAACCTGCTCGCCGACACCAACGTGTCGATGAACGTCGGTCGCTACAACAACGACGAGTACAAGGCGCTCATCGCCGAGGGCCTGGCTACCGAGGAGGGCGAGGACCGCGACGCTATCTACAAGCAGTGCGAGCAGATGGTTGCCGACGAGATGCCCTGGATGCTCATCAGCCACTCCAAGAACCTTGCCGGCTACAGCCCCAAGGTTCAGGGCTTCTTCTATCACCCGACCGGTGTTGTGCACCTCGAGGGCGTTACCAAGACTGCCTAAGCTCTATTTGCCGTACCCGCGGGACGCGCGCAAGCGCGCCCCGCACTATTAAGCGCAAGCCCGGAAGGGGTGGCGAGAAACCCTTCGCGCAGCGCTTGCGACCTTAAGAACGCATCGTCTCGGGACCGGGCGGAGCGCGCCTGGTCCCGCTTGCGTTTGGGGCAGATCCCCAAGCGCGTCTTCCTAGGGGAGGAGGTTGTAGCGTGATCAAATACGTCATCAAACGACTGTTGCTGGCGATTCCCGTGCTTATCGGCGTCTCCATCATCGTGTTCCTCATCATGCGCGTCTTTTCGGCGGATCCGGCGCCGGTCGTTCTCGGACAACACGCTACGGCGGAGGCCATGGAGGCATGGCGCGACGCCAACGGGCTGAACGACCCGATTCTCGTTCAGTACTTCGACTTTGTTACCGGTGCGCTCACCGGCAACCTCGGAGAGAGCTACTACACCCACACGCCGGTTATGACCGAGCTTCTGAACCGCTTCCCGGCGACCGTTGAGCTTGCCATCGTGGCCATCATCATCGCCGCGGTCATCGGCGTGGCGCTCGGCGTGGTTTCGGCTACGCACAAGAACACGCCCATCGACGGCCTGGCGACCATCCTGGCCCTCGTCGGCGTGTCTATGCCGATCTTCTGGCTCGGCGTGCTTCTCATCATCCTGTTTGCGGGCATGCTCCACGTGCTGCCCTCCTCGGGCCGCATCGACCCGCTCCTGCAGCCGGTAGGCGGCACGGGCCTGTACTTGCTCGACACGCTGCTCTCGGGCGACTTCGAGGCGTTTGCCGACGCGGCGAGCCATATCGTGCTTCCCGCCGTGGCGCTCTCGATGTACTCCATGGCGGTCATCACCCGTATGACCCGTTCGAGCATGCTCGACACGCTCAACGAGGACTACGTGCGCACCGCTCGCGCCAAGGGCATCCGCAAGCGCCGCGTCGACATCCATCACGCGCTGCGCAACGCCATGCTTCCCGTCACCACGGTCATCGGTCTTCAGCTCGGCAGCCTGCTCGGCGGCGCCATGCTCACCGAGACGGTCTTCGCGTGGCCGGGCATCGGCAAGTACGTCGTCGACTCCATCTTGAAGTCCGACTTCCCCGTGGTCCAGGGCGCCGTCCTGCTCATCGCGGTGATCTTCGTGATCATCAACCTCGTGGTCGACGTCATTTACGCCTACCTCGATCCGCGCATCAAGTACTCGCAGGAAGAGGGGTGATCCGCATGGCAGCAATCGCAACCGATACCGCTCTGAACGAGCAGACCCCCGGCACCCCCGAGACCGAGGAGCGTGCGGCCAAGAAGCCCGAGTCGCTGTGGAAGGACATGTGGTACTCGCTGTGCCAGAACAAGCCCGCCATGGTGAGCTTGTTCATCATCGCCCTTCTCGTGGTCGTTGCCATTGTGACGGCCGTGGCCCCGGGCATTCTGCCGTACGACCCGTACGCCCAGGATCTCTCGGCCTCCTTTGAGCCGCCGAGCGCGGCGCACTGGTTCGGCACCGACCAGCAGGGGCGCGATATCTTCTGCCGTATCCTCATCGGCAGCCAGATCTCGCTCACCGTCGGCCTGCTCTCGGTGGCCATCTCGCTCGCCATCGGCGTGACGCTCGGCGCCGTCGCCGGTTACAAGGGCGGCGTCATCGACACCGTCATCATGCGCTTCATGGACATGATGCTCGCCATCCCGTCGATCCTTCTGGCCATCGCCTTCATGGCGGCGCTCGGCCGCGGCATCGACAAGGCCATCATCGCCATCGGCTTCGTGTCGATCCCCGAGTACGCGCGCATCGTCCGCAGCCAGATCCTCGCGGTCAAGCAGTCCGACTACGTGGCCGCCGCCCGCGTCATCGGCGACAACGACGCCATCATCATCTTCCGTCACGTGCTTCCGAACGTCCTGCCCTCGATCATCGTCCGCGCCACGCTCGGCATCTCGAGCGCCATTCTCGACGCGGCGGCGCTGGGCTTCTTGGGCCTCGGCGTTCAGCCGCCGGCGGCGGAGTGGGGCGACATGCTCGGCCGCGGCCGCAACTACATCTTCGCGGCCCCCTACACCATGATCTTCCCCGGCCTCGCCATCACCGTTACCGTGCTCGCGTTCAACCTGCTCGGCGACGGCATCCGCGACGCCTTCGACCCCAAAGCCAGGAAGCGGTGATGACCTGTGGCATTGCTTGAAGTCAAAGACCTCGTCACCGAGTTTCCGACCCGCCGGGGCGTGGTCCGTGCCGTCAACGGCGTGACCTTCTCGATCGATCGCGGCGAGATCCTCGCCGTCGTGGGCGAGTCGGGCTCCGGCAAGAGCGTGACCTCGCTTTCGATCATGGGGCTTCTCCAGGCTCCCGGCCACGTTGCCGAAGGCACCATCACGTTCGACGGTAAGGACCTGCTTGCCGCCTCCGAGCACGAGATGGAGGCCATCCGCGGCGACCAGATCTCGATGATCTTCCAGGAGCCCATGACGAGCCTGAACCCCGTGTACCGCGTGGGCGACCAGATCGTCGAGGCCATCCAGACGCACACCGACATGAACAAGAAGGACGCCTGGGCGCGCGCGGTCGAGATGCTGCGCGTCGTGGGCATCCCCAGCCCTGAGGAGCGCGCCCGCGACTACCCGCACCAGATGTCGGGCGGCATGCGCCAGCGCGTCATGATCGCCATGGCGCTCTCGTGCGACCCCAAGCTCCTCATCGCCGACGAGCCCACCACCGCCCTCGACGTGACCATCCAGGCGCAGATCCTCGACCTTATCTACAAGCTGCGCGACGAGTTCAACATGGCCGTCATGCTCATCACCCACGACCTGGGCGTCGTGTCCGAGGTCGCCGACCGCGTCGTCGTCATGTACTGCGGCCAGGTGGTCGAGGAGGGCGAGAAGTTCGAGCTGTTCGAGCAGCCGCTGCACCCCTACACGCTCGGCCTTCTTAAGTCGATCCCGCGCCTGGAGGACGAGCAGTCCGAGCGCCTCTACATGATCAAGGGCTCGGTGCCCAACCCGCTCGAGATGCCCGCCGGCTGCCCGTTCTCGGACCGCTGCGAGAAGTGCTTCGACCGTTGCCGCAAGGAGGTTCCGCCGCTCAAGGACGTGCCCGGTACGGGCCGCCGGGTGCGCTGCTTCCTCTACGACGATCCGGCCTACATTGCCGAGGCTGTCGAGGCGACCAAACGCGCCGCTGCCACCGCCGCCGAAGTCGAGGCGCACGACGCCGCGGCTTCCGCTACCACCGAAGGGGAGGTGCTGTAAGTGGCTAACGCAAAGAGCGAGAACCTCGTGGAGGTTCAGCATCTCACGAAGAGCTTCGTCGCGGCGACGAACTTCTTCGGCAAGCCGACCTCCTTCGTTCAGGCGGTCGACGACGTGAGCTTCACGATTCGCCGCGGCGAGGCGTTCGGCCTCGTGGGCGAGTCGGGCTGCGGCAAGACCACGATCGGCAAGATGCTCGTCGGTCTTCTCAAGCCCACGAGCGGCAAGATCATCTTCGAGGGCGAGGACATCACCTCGCTCAACACCAAGGATCGCCGCCGCCTCTGCAGCGACATCCAGCTCATCTTCCAGGATCCGTACGCGAGCCTGAACCCGCGCATGACGATCGGGCAGATCGTGGCGGAGCCCATCCTCACGAACAACATCTTGCCGAAGGACAAGGTCGACGCCCGCGTTGACGAGCTGCTGGAGCGCGTGGGTCTTGCGAGCTATATGAAGAACCGCTACCCGCACGAGTTTTCGGGCGGCCAGCGCCAGCGCGTGGGCATTGCGCGCGCCCTTGCCGTGAACCCCAAGCTCATCGTGTGCGACGAGCCGGTCTCGGCCCTTGACGTGTCGATCCAGGCCCAGGTGCTCAACCTCCTCGACGACCTCAAGGACCAGTTCGGCCTTACGTACCTCTTCATCGCGCACGGCCTGAACGTCGTGAAGCATATCTCCGACCGCGTGGGCGTTATGTACCTTGGCCGCCTCATGGAGATCGCGCCTAAGAACAGCCTCTACCACGAGCCGCTGTGCCCGTACACTCAGGCGCTCCTCTCGGCCATTCCGAGTCCCGACCCCAAATTGCAGCGCAAGCGCATCATCCTCGAGGGCGACGTGCCGAGCCCCATCGACCCGCCCGCGGGCTGCCGTTTCGCAAGCCGTTGCTTCGCCAAGGTCGGTGCCTGCGACGTTGCCGCTCCCGATCTCGCCGAGGTGCTGCCGGACCATATGTGCGCCTGCCATCGCTACGAGAACGTCGACCAGAAGGCCGTTTCCAAGATGGCGCGCGACATCCAGTACGACGCTGCCCGCCCGACCTACGGCCGTGGCAAGCGCGTCGTGAACGCCGACCCGGTTGTGGGCCCGGGCACTGACGCCAAGCGCGCTTAAGTTCGCCTCCTTCCCGCGCGAGTCGGCTGCACTCGCCATGCCACGGCCGACTCGCGTACACGAGGACACCGCCTCGCCCCATCGGGCGAGGCGGTGTTTTTTTCCGACCGACTTGCGGTGCCTTAAACGCGGCGGAGCATGAAACAGGATTGGTTCGTATGGGCAATTTGGCATGCATTGCTTTGTTTGATGCATTTCAGCTCAGCCTAGGGCGTTATGGCTGTTTGCAGGAGCTCCGTTCCGCTTCGAAGCGCCTTTCACGGCGGGTTCAGAGGCCTTGCGGAAAGGTGTTTTCGCTTATTCGAATACTTTTGCGGAGAGGTCGAGTAGACGCAGTTTATGCAACGCTCTGAGCTGGGGAAACGTTATCAGGGGACCTTTGTCTACTTCGGGTCTTCTGAAAAGTATTCGAATATCCGAAAAAACCTCCGTGCGTTTTGGCTTCAACACGGGTCTTGATCGCCAAATTGCGCCATATGAGGCGACTGATGACGGTTTGCGTGTCGCAAGGCGCTCAGTGCCATGAATCTAATCTAACGCCAATTGAATACAATCCGAAACCGGACTATACTCGGCTATGCAAGCTAGCAATGCTATGCGCAACGTATTCGTGGAGGTGCCATGTTCGACGCAAACTCGCTTGAGATGCGTGTTGCTGCAGGGCGCAATTCGGTGGGCTGCAGCATGAGGGAGTGCGCGGATCGGCCGGCGGCTTGTTCGGAGGGCGGCTTTTCCGTCGGTATGTCTGAGGACCGCTCATGCGCCATGCCTGCAGACGATGCAGGGCCTGCGGATCTCGACTACCTCTACAACATGATCGACAAGCTCTACCACGAATACGCGCGCGGCTGCGGCTTGTCGGACTGCGCTTATTGGATGCTTTATGACCTGGAGTCCGCGGGCGGCGCCATGCCCCAGCGCGAGCTTGCCGAGCAGTGGTGCTACAGCAAGCAGACCATTAGCTCCGCGCTCAAGTCGCTCGAGTCCAAGGGCCTTGTGGCTCTGGACTATGAAGAGGGGAGCAGGCGCAGCAAAGTAGTTGCTCTCACCGATGCGGGGCGCGCCTTTTCGTACAGGCGCATCGTGCCTGCTATGGAGGCTGAGAAGCGCGCGTTTCTGACGCTCGCGGCTTCAGAACGCTTTGAGCTTCTGCGGTTGGTGCGCCGCTACGCATCGGCGCTCGAGCAAGAGATCCGCACATCGGCACGCACCTCCGCCACCGCGGTGCCCGCTGACGAGCCGGAATCGTTCAAGGGCCCGTCGGCGCCGTAGCGCGCCTGCTGCCGCTGATTTTGCAGCGCCGCGTTCCAGTTCCGCCAACTGACCGTAAAGGAGATCCCACGTTATGAGGACCCTTTTGCGATTCCTCAAGCCCTACTGGCTGCAGACTCTTGGCGTGCTCGCCGCACTTGCCCTGAACCTTGCAGGCGTCCTGCTCGTACCGACGATCCTCGCCAACATGATCAACGTTGGCGTGTCCGCGCGCGACTTTGACTACATCCTCGGACAGGGCCTGTTCATGCTCGCGGCCGCGTTCGTGTCGGGCGCGGGCGCGTTCGCGTGCAACTACTTCTGCGCCGACCTCGCTTCCAAAGTGGGCCGCGACATCCGCAACGCAGTGTACGACGCGTCGCTCGCGTTCTCGGGAGCCGACTTCGAGCAGTTCGGCACCGGCTCCATGATCACCCGTACCCTGGGCGACGTCACCGTGATCCAGCAAGCCATTACCATGACGATTCAGATGATGCTGCCCGTGCCCTTCGCCGCGGTAATCGGCATCGTCCTCGCGAGCTCTATCGATCCACAGATGGGCCTTCTGCTCGCCGGCGTCATCGCCGTCGTGGGCGTTATCGCCGTAGCGACCGTGCGCCGTGCCGCACCGATCTTCCAGAAGCTTCAGGGCTTCATCGACCGCATGAACGTACGCCTGCGCGAGACCATCACGGGCGTGCGCGTCATTCGCGCCTTCGGCAAGGAGGAGAGCGAGCGCGATCACCTCGACAGGACCTTCTCGGACTTTGCCGAGAACGCCATCCATGTGAACTGGCTCTTCGCCACGCTCGACTGCTCGGCGTTCTTCATCATGAACATGGCCGAGGTCATGATCATCTGGCTCGGCGGCAACCGCGTGGGCGTGCACGCCATGGAGATCGCCTCGATCTCGGCATGCGTCGAGTACGCCATGCTCATCCTGTTCTTCATCATGATGGCGCAGATCTGCGCGCTCACGCTGCCTCGCGCCCTCGTGTGCCTTGAGCGCTGCCGCGAGGTTATCGACTACGAGCCCTCCATCGCCGACGGCGCGCTCACCGAGCTTGCGGAGCGTGATCAGGACGCGCGCCCTGCAGCAGGGGAGAGCAGGTCGGTCAAGCCTGCTTCCGATGTCGTGGCGCACTTTTCCAACGCGTCGTTCAGGTTCCCGGATGCCGACGAGGACACGCTCCACCACCTCAACTTCCTGTGCCGCCGCGGTACGACCACGGCCATCATCGGCTCCACCGGCTCGGGCAAGTCGACCATCGCCAAGCTCATCCTGCGGTTCCACGACGTGTCGGACGGCCATGTGAGCGTCTGCGGGACCGACGTGCGCGACCTCACCCAGCACGCGCTGCGCGACCGCGTGAGCTACGTTCCGCAGAAGGCCTGGCTCTTCTCGGGCACCATTGCCGACAACCTCCGTTACGGAAAGCCCGACGCCACCGACGAAGAGCTCTGGCACGCTCTCGACGTCGCGCAGTCCGTCTTCGTGCGCGAGCTGCCCGACGGCCTCGAGAGCCGCGTGGCACAGGGCGGCACGAACTTCTCGGGCGGCCAGCGACAGCGTCTCTCCATTGCGCGCGCCTTGGTGAAGCCGGCGGACCTTTATATCTTCGACGACTCGTTCTCGGCGCTCGACTTCAAGACCGATGCCGCTTTGCGCCGCGCGCTCGCGCGTGAGGTCGGCCACGCCGCGGTGCTCATCATCGCGCAGCGCATCAACACCATCATCGGTGCCGATCAGATCATCGTGCTCAAGGACGGTTGCATCGAGGGGCTTGGAACGCACGCCGAGCTGCTTCGCTCCTGCGCCGTGTACCAGGACATCGCGCGCTCCCAGCTCAAGCCCGAGGAGATCGAGCAGAGCCTGCGAGCCGACGCTTCGAAGGGAGGAGAGTGACCATGGCCGAGAACAACGAGCGCATCGAGAAGGGCGAAGAGCTCGAGATCCCTCGCGACGTGCTTGGCTGCGTGCGGCGCCTGTGGGATGTGAGCCGCGGCGAGCACTGGCGCTTTGCCGTGGTTATCGTCTGCATCTGCCTGTACACCGCGTGCTCGGTGGCGGCGCCGGCCTTCTCGGCGCACCTCATCGACTACCTCTGGGCACGCATCCAAGAGGCCTTTGCCGAGGGGCGCACCTTCTCCATCGGCTGGGAGACCGGCGGCCAGCAGGTCCTCATGTTCTTCGGCGTGTGGACCGCCGGCTGGGTGTTCTACACCATCCAGAGCTTCACCATGGCGAGCTTTGCTGAGCGGCTGAACCTCCGCTTGCGCCGCGCGCTCTCGGCCAAGCTCAACCGCTTGCCGCTCGCGTTTTACGACCGGCGCAAGCCCGGCGAGATCATCAGCCGCGCCACCAACGACCTCGACAAGGTTTCGGAGGTGCTGCAGCGCGGCCTGCTCACGCTGCTCACTGCCGTGGGCTCGGTTATCGGCGTTGTGACGATGATGTTTGTCTACAACGCCGTGCTCGCCGCCATCTTTCTCGTGTTTGCCGGCGCCGCGGTCCTTATGACGCGCGTGGTGTCCAAGCACACGATCGTGCTCGCGGCGCGCCAGCAGAAGGCCGTCGGCGTGCTCACCGGGCACGTCGAGGAGGCGTACTCGGGCCGCACCGTCATCAAGGCGTTCAATCAGGAGGAGGCCAGCTCGGAGCGCATCCATGCCGCCACGCAGGAGCTCGCCGACCGCATGCGCATGACCGACTTCGTGACCAACGTGGTCGCGCCCATGGTGCGCTGCCTGGTGCGCTTCTCGCAGGTCATCTTGGCCCTGCTCGGCACGTGGTTCCTCATGGGCGGGCAGCTTACCATCGGCAGGCTCCAGGCGTTCTTCCAGTACGTGAACACCGCCGCCGAGCCGCTCACGCAGTTCTCGCTCACCGTGAATCAGTTCCAGAGCGCGCTCGCCGCCGTGGAGCGCGTCTTCGACATCCTCGACGAGCCCGAGATCGAGCCCGAACCGGCTCAGCCCGCGCTGCCCGCCGCGCC
This sequence comes from uncultured Collinsella sp., assembly GCA_949287065.1. Taxonomy (GTDB): domain Bacteria; phylum Actinomycetota; class Coriobacteriia; order Coriobacteriales; family Coriobacteriaceae; genus CALUOB01. The sequence goes on along the minus strand of CASEEV010000041.1, from coordinate 1,457 downwards.
GGTCCGCGGCCGCGTTGCCTTTGAGCACGTGCGGTTTGGCTACGATCCCGAGCGCCCGCTCATGCACGACGTGAGCTTCGTGGCCGAGCCGGGCAAGAAGATCGCCATCGTCGGCGCAACCGGAGCCGGAAAGACCACCCTCATCAACCTGCTCATGCGCTTCTACGAGATCCAGGGCGGTCGCATCACGCTCGACGGCGTCGACACCCACGCCATGACGCGCGCCGATCTGCGCCGCAACTTTGGCATGGTCCTTCAGGACGCTTGGCTGCGCGAGGGCACGATCGCCGAGAACATCGCCTACGGCTGCGAAGGGGCCTCGCGCGAGGAGATCGTGCAGGCAGCCAAGACGGCCCAGGTCGACTTCTTCGTGCGCACCATGCCCAAGGGCTATGACACGCCTCTCGCCAACGATGCCGAGAACATCAGCCAGGGTCAGCGCCAGCTGCTCACCATCGCGCGCGTGCTTCTCGCCAACCCCTCGATCCTCATTCTCGACGAGGCAACGTCGAGCGTCGACACGCGCACGGAGCAGGCGATCGTGCGCGCTATGGAGGCGCTCACGCAGGGGCGCACGAGCTTCGTGATCGCGCACCGGCTCTCGACGATCGTGGACGCCGACCTCATTCTCGTGATGGATCACGGCAACATCATCGAGCAGGGCACGCACGATGAGCTTCTCGCCGCTAAGGGTGCCTACGCCGATCTCTACCTGAGCCAGTTCGCATAATAGGTCGAGAAGGACGGGTTCGTCCTCGGGGCAGGGCGGTCGGCGCGGGGCCTCCCGGTGGGAGCGCCGCACATGCGCGCTGTTGACCCGTCCCGTCGTCGGCCCCGTGCGGACCCACCGTACGGCCCCGCGCCGCCCGCCCCGACCTGCGGGTTCCCCGCTCGCCGGGGCCTGGCTGTCTGGCTGTGATGCGGGCTTACTCGCTAAGGCCTCTTACCTGCGGATTCGCCGTCCAGCCCCGCTCCGCCACGCCTCAGGGCTGTTGGCGAGAAGCGCCCGCCCCGGCCTGCGGGCCATCCTGCGTCAACAGTGCGTACGAAGCGTACGTTTCCGAGGGGCTTTTCTCGACAGGGCACACAATCGGTACGCTTCCGGGCCCTGGAACGTACCGATTGTGCGCACTGTTGCGGCGGGGGCGAGAAGAACGTACCTTTCGTGCGCCCCGTGACCGGCCGCGCCCGCGCCGGCCGTCCCTCTCGCCGCGGTTCCGGCAATCTGCAGCCTCCGACGCCACGATTCCGGCAATCCGCAGCGACCAACGCCACGACTTCGACATTCTGGGCCCCTGTTTTGTCGGAACCGTGGCGTCGTTTGACCGGCGCGCGCCCTTCTGCAAACCGAATCCGGGTTGTCATTGAAAAACGAATGCGGGTTTGGCGTTTCCGCAGGTGCTTCTGCAAACCGACTTCGTTTTTCAGGTGCAAGCCGGCGTCGGTTTGCAGAAGGG
>CASEEV010000040.1 GCA_949287065.1 uncultured Collinsella sp. | reverse complement strand
GGTCGAGCGCTTGAGCCCATACGGCTTCCATCGCTCCCGACACAATAAGAATGATCCAATCCATGACAGCCTCCCAGATCATGCGCCGTCTTTGCGATTCTGGTACGGCTGCCCTCGTCAGAGACCCTGTTGGGTCGAAGCCATCTTAGCACGCCTCGCCGTTGTCATTCCCGAAACATCGGGCGCACCGCCAGCAGGTATTGCTCAGCAATGTGTACCGGGTCTTCGGCAAACCCGTCGCGTGCCCATCGCAAGGCGGTATCGAGGAAGCTACCTGCCAGGAACCTCACCACAAATACCCGGTCCATGCTCCCGGCGTTTCCAGGGAGTGCGTGGGGGAGCATGTCCTCGATATGGGCGACGAGCTGCTCGCGCAGGTAGCGGGCGAGCACGTCGGCGCTGTCGCTGAAGACGAGGGCGCGTATGCCCGATTCGCGTTCGCGGAGATGCAGGAGCGTGTGCTCGATGAGCGCCTCGCTCGTATGGTGGCCGCTGAAGTCGTGTCCGGACTCCGGACCGACCGGCGAGAGGACATGGTCGCAGATCGATTGGACGACGGCGCGCAGGACGTCGTCTTTGCCGTGGTAGTGCGCGTAGAACGTGCTTCGTCCTATACCTGCGCGTTCGATGATCTCGGAGGTGGTGATCGACGCGTAGCTCGTGGTGCTAAGGAGTTCGGTAAAGGCTTTCGCGATAGCGCGTTCGGTTCGGTCGAATCTGCGATCCATGGGCGGTCCTTACGAAGATACGGCACATATCGGGCGAATTGTTCGGTACGGGACACCCGCGGCGAGGTGTCCCGCAGCGCCGTCGCTATCGGACGGTATCGTAACTATAGAACAGTTTGTTCGGAAACAGGGGGTGGCATATGGGAGCTGGCCGCGCGGGACGAAGCGTCGCCGCCGCCCTCGCCGCCGCGGTGCTCTATGCGCTGAGCACCCCCTTTTCCAAAGTCCTGCTTGCGGATATCGCGCCGAACATGCTGGCGGCGCTGTTGTATCTGGGGGCAGGTGCCGGCATGACGGTGTTGGCGTTTGCGCGCGCCATGCGAGGTGATAAGGCGGCAACGCGCGGGAGACCGCTTGAGCGTGCCGATATCCCGTATGCGGCGGCGATGATCGCACTCGACATCGCCGCTCCCTTGCTGCTCATGGCGGGCCTCTCCCGCTCATCGGCGGAAAGCGTGTCGCTGCTGAACAACTTCGAGATCGTGGCGACCGCTCTCATCGCCCGCCTGGCGTTCGGTGAGCGGGTGGCCGCGCGCACGGCGGCGGGCATCGGCGCCATTACCCTGGCGTGCGTCCTTTTGTCGTGGGATGCAGGCGCATGGGGGTTCTCCGTCGGCTCCCTCCTGACGCTCGCGGCATGCGTGTGCTGGGGCATCGAGAACAACTGCACGAACAGATTGTCGGGGTGCGACCCTGCCCACATCGTCATCATCAAGGGCTGGGGCTCGGGTGCAGGTGCGCTCATCGTGGCACTTGGGGCGGGCGACGCGATGCCGGCGCTCGTCGACGTGGGACTTGCGCTCCTGTTGGGATTCGTCGCATACGGGTTGTCGATTGCCTGTTACGTGCGCGCCCAGCGCGATCTGGGTGCGGCGCGCACGAGCGCGTTTTACGCGGTGAACCCGTTTATCGGCAGCGCATTAGCGTTCGTGCTGTTCCGCACGCCGCTTGCGCCGTCATTCATTATCGCGCTCATCCTCATGCTACTCGGTACGTGGCTCGTGGCGCCGAGGGGAGACTGACGCGGGATGCGCGGGTGCCGCTGGCAGCTGTTAGTGAGCTCGATGGTTCGGTTCGATAATCGGGCTGTCATCCGGAGCGTCCTCATCTTCATCGCGCGTCTGCTCGCAATCTGCGCTGATGCTCCGCGTTGCGATCTCGTCCTCGTCGCGCCCGGTCACTGCGCAGTAGATGCCGAAAATCAGGCGCAGCCCGAGCGTGAGGAACAGCAGTGCGAACATAAAGCCCATTCCGCCTAAGGCGAGTTTGGAGGCGATTACGCTCGGCCCGACGATGAGCGCAAACTGGACGGTGTCGAGCACCCTAAGGGCAAACGCGACCGCTGCGATCGCAACGATGATGCGCGACGGTAGCCAGACGCGGCAGATTGCCTGAAGGGAGCGAATGGAGCTCATGATGAGCATCGCGAACATGATGAACGACACGCCGAAGCCGACGGTACAGCCCAGGGTGAAGACGATGGGGTAGCCTTGTTCTCGAGGATCGAGAGAGCGAGGTCACATGGGCGAAAGGTTCGAGCGCTTTGAGGCGCTCCCGGAGGATCGCAGGCACGCGGTGCTGGATGCCGCGGCGGAAGTGTTCGGCGCCGAGGACTACGGCCGCGCCTCCACAGCGGACATCGCGCGGCGGGCTGGCATCTCCAAGAGCCTGTTGTTCTTCTACTTCAGGAATAAGCGTGAGCTCTACCTCTACGTGCTCATGGCGCTCACGCGCCGGGTCGCGGCCTCCGTGGTCGACGACCGCTGGTACGAAATCGACGACTTCTTCGAGCTCATGCGCTATGCCGCGACGCGCGAGGTGGAAACCCTGCGAATCGGCCCGCGCGTCCTGGGCTTCTTTGTCTGCGCTTTTTACTCGCGCGGCAAGGAGGTCTCCGCGGCGCTTGACACCTTCATGGCGGACGCGGTGCCTGCGATGATGAGGACCTACCTCCCTCATGTGTGCTGGGACCGCTTCCGCGACGACGTGGATCCCATGCGCGTGGTGCGTATGCTCGTGTGGATGGCCGACGGCTACCTGCACGAGCGGCTGCGCGCGGGCGGAGAGCTCGACATGGATGCGATGCTCGCCGAGTTTCTGGTGTGGAGCGAACTGCTCAAGCGGGCGACGTACAGGGAGGAATATCTATGACGACAGATGCGGCGGCGCCCGTCATCAACGTGCGCGGGCTCACCAAGGACTACGGGCGGGGGCGCGGGGTCTTCGGCGTCAGCCTTTCCGTGGCGCCCGGGGAGGTGCTGGGCTTTCTCGGTCCCAACGGCGCAGGCAAGACCGTCACGATGCGCCACCTTATGGGCTTCGTCCGGCCTCAGGCGGGCACGGTGGAGATTCTGGGGCACGATTGCTTCCGTGAGCGCCCTGCCGTCCAGGCGAACCTGGGCTACCTTCCTGGTGAGAACGTCTGCATGAGGGAGATGCCCGCCGGGGCGTTTCTCGACCTTATGGCAGATATGCGGGGCATGCGCGATCGTTTCCGTATGAGGGAGCTCTGCGAGGCGTTCGACCTCGATCGCGACGCGCGGATCGGCAGTATGTCGAAGGGCAACCGGCAGAAGGTCGCCATTGTCGCGGCGTTCATGGCGCGCCCCGACGTGCTGCTGCTCGATGAACCCACGAGCGGCCTCGACCCGCTCATGCAGGAACGCTTCTTGGATCTGGTCGCCGAGGAGCGTGCCCGCGGTGCCGCGATCTTGCTTTCCTCCCATATCTTCGAGGAGGTGGAGCGCGCATGCGACCGGGTGGCATGCATTCGCGCCGGGCGCGTGGTCATGGAATGCTCGATGGCCGATGTCCGGGCTCGGCGCGGGTGCACGTACGTCATTGAGTTCGTGAGCGCAGATGAGCGCCGGCGCTGGGCGGAGGCGTGTGGTGTCGTTGCAGACGAGGCGGGCGGTGCCGTCGCGGAGCTGGGCAACGTCACGGATGTGAACGCCCTCATCCGCGGGCTCGCCCCGTTTGATGTTCGCTCGCTCTCCTCGCGCGAGCAGACGCTCGAGGAGCTGTTCCTTGGTCTCTACGAGGGGGACGGGCAGGCGTCCGTCCCCGAGGACGGGAGGTAAGCCATGGTCTGGCCGCTGTTCAGACGGGAGCTACGCGCGTGCGCCCTGCCCACCTTCGTTATTGCGTGCGTCTGCGCGCTCTACGTCGGGGTGATCGTGAGCATGTATGACCCCGAGCTCGGCGCGTCGCTCGAGCTCATGCGCGAGGCCATGCCCGAGCTCTTCGCCGCGTTCGGCATGGCGGATCAGGGAGCCACGCTTCTCGAGTTTCTCGTCAACTACCTCTACGGCTTTTTACTGGTGGTCTTCCCGCTCGTGCTTGCGGCGATGCTTGCCGATCGGCTCATGGTGCGCCATATCGAGCGGGGGAGCATCACCTACCTGCTGGCGCAGCCCATCGGGCGCGTGCGCCTGGCGCTCTCGCAGCTGCTCGTTCTTGTCGCCTGTCTGGTCGCGCTCATGGCGGCGCTCACAGTGCTTGAGTTCGCCGTCGCGGGGGCGCTCTTCCCCGGAGAGCTCGCGGCGGCGGACCTCCTCGCGGTCAACGCGGCGACGCTTGGCCTCTGGGCGCTCTTCGCGGGCGTCTGCTGGGCGAGCGCGTGCGCGCTGCCCAACGTGGCGGCCGCGCGCTGGGCGGGCGTGGCCATCTGCGTCGTCTTCGTGCTCGTCAAGATGGCCTCGGGCGTAGGCGAGGGCCTCTCATGGCTTGCCGATCTCACCCCGCTCGCACTCTTCGACCCGCTCGGGGTCGCATCTGGCGACGCCGCCGCGATTGCGGGATCCGTCACCCTTGCGCTGTCGGGGCTCGCGCTCGCGGTACTCGGGATCGCGCGCTTCTCACGCCGGGACCTCAGCATCTAGGCGGGGTCGCTTTGGAAAACACTGGGATGTCTACGTAAGAAATGCGCCCATTAGACAGTGGCTTCTGTGCAATCTGACCAATATTGTACGCGGCAATCTTCTGCAGGAGATTGCCACACGTTTATCGGACGAGGGCGAAGTGTTGTCCGAGCAGTTGAGTGAAAATCGCCTGCAACGTATCACAATCGTTACTTCGAAACGTTCACATCAATCCTGTCAGGCAAGAGCCCGGCGGCGTAGAGCGGCACGTTGGTTACCCACGGTTGACCCTCGAACCCCGAGAGCGAGAGCCTGATGCCGCGCACCAGGTGGAACCGATCAAGAAACGCCTTTAGGCTCTTTGAGCGGAGGTTCTGCTCGGCGTTGACTTCCACGGGTACGACCTGGCTCTTCCATTCGTACACGAAGTCGATTTCGTCCATATGGTGTGAGAAGTACGTTGCCAAAACATCGTCCCTATAACTGGCAATATAGCCAAAAATACGTCCTTAAAAATGGCTTTACTGCCAGAATCACGTCCTTTTTCCCGCTTAGCCTGTTCATATGGGATGCTCTATCGGGCGCAATCGTAGTGGGCAACATGCGAACGGCCTTGAGCGTGCTTTGGGGCTGCTTGTCGTCAGCGGTGACGGCTGCGCTATAATCGGCGCATCGGAGATAAAAACACGACCCCGTCGGGTAGTCGGGGTGCGGGCGCCGCCCGTCAGTAACCTGCCTCCTTGGTTGTCCCTTCTCTGCGTGGCTCTCACATAAAGGAGGAATTCGCCATGCGGAAGACAGCCGTGTCCTCCACCCTCGTCGTGCGCTTTGACGGCCAGTTCTGGGTGGGGATCGTGGAGCACGTCGAGGACGGCGCGCTGAGCTCGTGCCGCGTCGTGTTCGGCGCCGAGCCCTCAAACGAAGAGGTTCTCGACTTCGTGCTCAGAGAATGGGCGAGGCTACCCCTCGGCCCAGCCGTTGCCTGTGAGGAGCGGGCGATGGCGAGAAACCCGAAGCGCCGCCAGCGCCAGGCCGCCCGCGAGCTGAAGCATGTTGATGTGCAATATGAACTGGTCCGATTGAGCACCGGCTTCTGAGCAACGCGTGCACCGAAAATTGAGCAGTTTCAGCATGAGGGCCGCGCCCCCTTGGACCAGGGGCGCGGCCCCCGCCGTATGG